>JAAVGX010000051.1 GCA_014800065.1 Bacteroidales bacterium
AGCGAAGATAGATTCGCTATTGGATGATCATAGGCGGAAGACATTCAGCAAATGGCTTGCTAACGGTCATATCAAGCTCAAAGGTCATTATACTTTCTTTGACAAAATAACACTTCGAGACGAATTGGTTGGCATTGATAAAGGACTCTATGCTGCCGAGGAAAATGTAAATGGCTTTGAATATGATGCTATAGCTGCCATTGCAGAACATCCTAACGTTCTTTTCTGGCATCGTAACCGCGATAGAAATGAATTTGGTATCAACGGCTTCATCAATCATTACCCCGACTTTATTGTTAGGATGAAGTCAGGCGTTACACTACTGATTGAGACCAAAGGAGACCATCTTGACAATCCTGAAAGCGAAGAAAAGAGATGGCTCGGCAACAAGTGGGCCGACCTTGCCGGAGATAATTTCAAATACTTTATGGTGTTCCAAAATAAGGAAGTTGACGGCGCACAAACCTTGAAATCCCTGCTTCAACTACTTGATGACATGTAATAAACTTACAAAACCTCAACTATCGTGTGCGAAAGTTGAATAACAAAATATGGAAGAAATCAGAATAGACGTATCGAAACAGACCGAGGAGGAATTGGCTCTCGCCAATGAGCACACTCAGCTCGTTTTCAAGTTCAACCACACCATGCCCGGCACCACGGAGTATGCTGAACTAATGCACCAAATCTTTCCCTCGATGGGGGAGGGTAGCAGAGTGGGAACTCCCATCACCGTCGTGAGACCACACATGGTAAAAATCGGCAAAAACGTTGTGGTGATGCCGGGTTGCCTGATGATGGCGGCTGGTGGAATTACCATAGAAGATGGCGCCATGATAGCAGCCAACGTACAGCTCATATCCAACAATCACGATTTATATGAACGTCATATCATAACCTGCAAACCGGTCCACATTGGTAAAAACGCGTGGATTGGTGCCGGTGCTTCTATACTACCCGGAGTGACTGTCGGCGATAATGCCGTGGTAGGTGCAGCCAGTGTAGTCACAAAGGATGTTGCGCCAAACACGATTGTTGTGGGGAATCCCGCAAAATTCATCAGGACAATACCCCCAAAACCTCATTGTGACGCCACAAACGATGATGAGGAAATAATCCAGCTCGGCCTCGATAGTTGCGGAGACTGATAGCGAAATGAAATGATATGATACATCAGATAGAAATTCGTCTTACGGCTAAAACGCGTGGTTGTCATTTGATTACCCGCGAAATAATGCGACACCTCCCCGAATTGCCGGAGTCCGGCATATTGAACGTATTTGTTAAGCACACTTCGTGTGGATTGACCATAAATGAAAATGCCGACCCCGACGTAAGAACCGACCTTGACAATATTTTGGATCATATCGTGCCGGAGCGTCAACCCTACTATGAGCATACAATGGAAGGTGACGACGATATGCCCGCACACGCAAAGTCGTCTCTGACGGGGGTATCGCTCACAATCCCTATCACCAATCACCGTCTCAACCTCGGAACGTGGCAAGGGATATACCTTTGCGAGTTTCGCGACTATGGCGGAGAACGAACATTAGTCCTAACGATTTATTCATAGCCCCCGTTACTCCTGAACTTCCAGTCCTCCTGCAGGCTCGGGTTTGCGGTCGGGTTTTAGCCATTTGCCTTTCCACATACGAATCAGGAAGATAAATCCTCGGAATGAAAGTTCGATAGCCATAGCCAGCCAAACACCTTTCAGGCCCAATGTAGGAGCCATCAGAGCAGCCAAGGGGATGCGTACAAGCCATATGCTGCCGAAATTCATGATGGCGGGCAGGGTAGTGTCGCCTACCCCCACGAAAGCCCCGTAGACCACTATGGACGCCGCATACATCGGCTCAGCCCAGGCTTCGATGCGCAGAACTTCCACGCCCAAGTCCACAATCTCTTTCACCGGCGACATGATACCCATCATCAGAGGTGCCGCTACATACATTACAAACCCCATGAAGGTCATAATCACTATACCCAGACCAACGGTGAGATGGCAGAAACGTTTAGCAAGTTCGGTACGGGAGGCACCGTAGCACTGACCGCACAGGGTAGTTGCGGCATCCCCGATTCCGAATCCCGGCATATAGCAGAGACTTTCTGCCGTCACGGCAAATGCGTTGGCGGCGATGGCAATCATCCCCAAGGGAGCCACTATTATGGTGATGGTGATTTGGGCTCCACAAAAGATGGCATGCTCAAGGGTCATGGGTATGGCTATTTTCGAGGCCTTGCGAAGAATGGCTTTCGTGGGCTTATAACGCCCGCGGAAATGTGTGGAAGCCAGCTCGGTGTCTTTTTCCTTGAAGCACAGCCAGTACATCATAGCCGTGGCGCAACAACATTCCGCAAGCACCGTACCCAAAGCTGCCCCGAACACGCCTAAACCAGCGCCCGGAACCCATATGTGAAAACCGAAAATGTCCAGATTCCGCGGCCCGAAGATGAGAAAGAAATTGAACATCACATCCAGCACGCACATGGCAACGTTCAGAAGTCCCGGCACCTTCATATTACCGGCACAGCGAAGCATTCCGCCACCTAAATAATTCATGGTCAGAATTGGCAGTGCCGAGATAAAGGTGAGAAAATATATCGAAGCCCCATGGACGATTTCAGGAGAGCCGCCCAGCCAGTGCGGGAGAGGAAAGGCGATTGCAACTCCGATAAGGGCGATGAGCGTGCCGATAATCAGGCAGGTGGTGATACCTTGGCGGAGTACATCGCGCGCCCCGGTGAAGTCCTTGGCTCCCAAACGGTGCGCTACCTGAACCGAGAAGCCCATCGTAACCATCGAGCAAACGCCCCAGAAAAGCCAAAGGCTGCTGTTCATCAGCCCAACGGACGCTGCACCGATTTCGCCTAACTGACCAACCATCGCCGCATCGATATACTGCATCAGAATTGTGGACAGCTGGGTTATGATGGCAGGCACGGCCAACTTCGCCGTCAGGCTAAGCTGGTCGCGAAAACTCAGGGGAGCGCCCTCTCGTATTTGAGTAATATCGGCCATTGACACCGCAAAGTTAAGCAAAATCCAAATTAAATTCGTAACTTCGCAGAAAATTTTACCAAATGGCCGATTTATCACTCTTACAAAGACTCGACGGCATTGAAGGCCGTTTTGAAGAAGTCAGCACTCTCATCACCGACCCCGCTGTCATTGCCGACATGAAGCGATATGTGCGTTTGTCCAAGGAATACAAGGACTTGGAGAAGCTCGTAGGTGCAACCCGGCGATACCGCCAACTGGTTGCCGACATCGACGAAGGAAAGGAATTGCTGGCCGCCGAGTCCGACCCCGATATAAGGCAGATGGCTCACGAACAGATCGATCAGGCCAACCTCGAACTCCCCGAACTCGAAGAAAGCATCAAACTGATGCTCATTCCCGCAGACCCGGAGGACGCAAAGAACGCCATCCTCGAAATTCGCGGTGGCACCGGGGGCGACGAAGCCGCAATTTTCGCCGGAGACCTATGCAAAATGTACATGAAGTACTGCGAAAGCAAGGGATGGAACGTCTCTGTCACATCGGCCAGTGAAGGCGCCGCAGGGGGATATAAGGAAATCATTTTGGCCGTCAGCGGCGAGGGCGTTTACGGAACTTTGAAGTATGAATCCGGCGTACACCGAGTGCAGCGCGTTCCAGCCACTGAAACCCAGGGGCGTGTGCACACCTCCGCCGCCACTGTGGCCGTACTCCCCGAAGCCGAAGCCTTTGATGTCGAAATTAACGAAGGCGAAATCAAGTGGGACACTTTCCGCTCAAGCGGTGCCGGCGGTCAGAATGTAAACAAGGTCGAATCAGGCGTACGACTCAGGTATATGTGGAAGAACCCCAACACCGGTGTGTCCGAAGAAATTCTGATCGAATGTACCGAAACCCGCGACCAGCCCAAAAATAAGGAACGTGCCCTCAGCCGACTCCGTACCTTCATCTACGACAAGGAGCACCAGAAGTACATCGACGACATCGCATCACGTCGTCGCACAATGGTCAGCACCGGCGACCGTAGCGCCAAAATCCGAACATACAACTATCCTCAGGGCCGAATCACCGACCACCGTATAAACTATACAATCTATAACCTCCAGGCTTTCGTCGACGGTGATATTCAGGATGTTATCGACCACCTGATTATCGCAGAAAACGCCGAAAAACTCAAGGCCGCCGAACTATGAAACTGACGCAAATCTTCTCTCCCACTACTCTCGAGCGGTTTGTCAAACGGCTGGTGTCGTTTCATCCTTTTACATTAGGATGGATTGCAGCATTCACTATTTGGGTACTGCTGGCCATCAATGATGTGCTGGACGAATCGTCCGTCGTAGCTTTCTGCCTGGCTGAAGGGTTTTTTATGTCGCTTGTAATTGACATCTGGCTCGATTTTCTTGACAAGCGTCGTTTTTATACGATTTCGGAAGCGATCGCAATTCTGATTGTGATAAGCGATTGTTGGATCACAAGCAATGCCGGCGCATTCGACGCCCAAAGCAATTTTATAGGACATGCATCCCTTATGACAGCCCTGATTGTAGCCTGCTTTTTTGTACCCTTCACGGGTTCAGGCTATATCAGTCGTTCGCAAACATATAACCAAATCAAAAATACGGCTGTTTCGGTGGCATTGGGATTGATACTCGTGTTTGCATCCGGGTTGCTAATCACTTTGTTGCGCCAGCTCTTTAATATATGGAATATACATTTCCAGAGCTCGTTGTGGTTCATCTGTGGGGCTGTAATTCCTGCCATAATTTTTACAGGACTTCAATTACGTCTTTCAGAAAGTGGTACAGAGAGTCCCATTGAGTTCGGGGGAGGCTTCTGCAAGTTTGTCCTGTTGCCCATAGCTCTTATATATTTCATAATCTTATACGTCTATCTGTTCAAGATTTTGATTGTTTGGGAGTTACCGAACGGGGAAATAACATGGATGGTTACGGAGCAAATGGTAATCGTGCTTATCACCCTATATGGTTTGCGCGATTATTATCTTCGGTCTGACGCCGGAGAAACTAATAAGACTATCAGCGACTTGGCAATGCGTTGGCTACCGCTTTTGATGCTTCCCCTCCTTGTCCTGATGACAGTCGGACTCGTTTACCGCTTAAATCAGTATGGGATAACATCCTCTCGGATCTATGTAGCAACTTTTGTGATTTGGGCTTACGCCGTTGAACTCTACCTGATATTCTATCGAAATAGGGCAAATCTTAACCTTGTGGCAATAAGTTATGCAGTTCTGTTTGTGGCCGTTTCGGCTATTCCGGTTTGTAATATCACTAACATCACCAATAATATAATCCGTGCTGAAATTTTCGAAGCGTTTAATGGTGAAAAGTTACCGTTGAGTTTTGAACAGGCAAAGCGGTTGTTGGCCCAAATGCCTGAACAGTCAGCTCAAAATATTGCATCGAAAATAGAGTATCTCGACGATTATTCCGACCATTCGCTTGTTGTCGACATTATTGTGTGCGACGGACGAATTTATGATACTGATCTATTATTAAAGACTCCGGAATATGAAAAACGTATATATTACAAACGTGGAAGTGATCTGATAGTGCCGGAGGGCTTTAACCATTTCAGAACCGGATCGATTTCAGAAAAAGATTATATCATAGACCGCCAACTACTTCTGGATAGCGATCAAGATGAGAACCCAACCCAGCTGAACTTCTATTCAAACGACAGCACCAAAGTGGCTGTCATAAACTACGCAAATATATATTTATCTCCAGAATCGGAAATAACAGAAATTTCGATTGTGGAAGCAACAGTCTTTTATAATAAATGATATGAAAAGAACCGAACTTGTAAACAACATTTTTGAAAAAGGCTCCTTTCTCTGCGTGGGCCTCGACACCGATATTAAAAAGATTCCCCAACATCTTCTCGATGGCCCCGAGCACCCTGTACTCGCATTCAACAAAGCCATTATAGACGCCACCGCCCCCTATTGCGTGGCATATAAGCCCAATCTCGCTTTCTACGAGTACCTGCCCGAAGGACATCAGATTCTTGCAGAAACGGTTAAATATATTCGCGAAAACTATCCCGACCAGTTTATAATCGCCGATGCCAAGCGAGGCGACATCGGTAACACAGCCAAACTATATGCACGCGCCGTGTTCGAAACTCTCGACTTCGACGCCTGCACACTCGCTCCATATATGGGCGAAGACTCCGTGCGCCCCTTCCTCGACTACGAGGGTAAATGGTCAATTATTCTCGCTCTGACCTCAAACCCCAGCGCAAAGGACTTTGAAATGGTCAAAGACCAAAAAGGTACACCGCTCTACGAACGCGTTGTGCGTCGAAGCGCACATTGGGGAAATCCAACCAACACCATGTATGTAGTCGGAGCAACCCAAAGCGAGCACTTCGATGCTATCCGCGCCGTAGCCCCTCGCCACTTCCTCCTCGTCCCCGGCGTAGGTGCCCAGGGCGGTAGCCTCGAAGAAGTGGCTGCTCACGGTCTCATCGACGAGTGCGGCCTGCTGGTCAACAGCTCCCGCGCAATCATCTACGCATCTTCAGGTGAAGACTTCGCACAAGCAGCCGCACAAGCAGCAAAAGAAGTTCGCGACCAAATGCAAGCGCTCCTGGTCAAGCACCTCGCCAAATAAACCCGCCGGTAATAACCCGAAAATTCAGAAGGGACGCCCCCGCAGGAGCGCCCCTTTTCAGTCTATAATACATTCCGGCTCGATTATTCAATGCAAATTATATCC
>JAAVGX010000052.1 GCA_014800065.1 Bacteroidales bacterium
TACATTCACATTCGTTAACACTTGAAAATTTGCAGCTTACATCGTTGTTCCTAATTTTGCAATGTCGACAAGCAAAAACGACAACAAAATTTCATTCATCATCCCTTAAAAACTAAACGACAATGACAACTTCTGCTTCTTTCAAGTCCAACCTGATGTCTCTTCAGTCCAACCTGCTCAACTTCGCTTATATGCTCACATCCAATCGCGATGATGCCTACGATTTGCTGCAGGACACAACCCTGAAAGCCCTCGATAATGAAGAGAAGTATGCCGAGAACACCAACTTCAAGGCATGGGTCATGACAATCATGCGCAATATCTTCATCAACAACTACCGCCGCACTCAGCGCTCCGCCACAGTTGTTGATACCACAGATAATCTCTACCTCATCAACCTCTCCAACGAGTCAACGCTCGAGACTCCCGAAGACGCTTTCGGCGCAAACGAAATCACCGACGCCATCAACGAGATGGAAGACGACTATCGCATCCCCTTCTCGATGCACGTTCAGGGCTACAAATACAACGAAATCGCTGAAAAGATGGATCTGCCCCTGGGAACTATCAAGAGCCGCATCTTCTACGCCCGCAAGCAGCTCCAGACCCGCTTTGCCGATTACCGTTAAGGAAATGGTTTATAAAGTTTAATAGTTTAGACGGTTCAGTCCTGTCTAATAGTTTAGGCAGGCTCACAATAGAAAAATAGGTTAATGATTTGATATGATAATGAGTATCGCGCCCCGGCTGAGAAGTCGGGGCGCGATGCTTATGTGTGGCTATACCGGGAATCAGAAGTGTGATGTGCCGTCGAAGCAGTGAGTGCAAATTCGGCATTTAGGCAGACCGATGGATTCAACCAGCGTTTCGAGAGGGTTGAATTTGAGCGAAGTGAGGCCAAAACGCTCACGAATCTTCTCCACCAGAGCCTCGTACTGGGGAGTGCCCGTAGTGGCATACAGATCCAGATTTTTGTCGGGCGAACCTTCGAGTTCTTCGATAATACGGCGTGTCAGGAGCTCCATATCGCTCTTGGAGGAAGTGAAGTTGAGGTAACGGCAACCGTAGATAAGGGGCGGGCAGGCAATGCGCATATGCACCTCCTTGGCTCCGCAGCGGTAAAGTTCTCCCACATTGTCGTTGAGCTGAGTGCCGCGCACAATGGAGTCGTCGCAGAAGAGCGCGCGTTTGCCTTTGAGCATAGCCTCGTTGGGTACAAGCTTCATCTTGGCTACCAGATTGCGCATGCTCTGGTTGGCGGGAGTGAAAGAACGTGGCCAGGTGGGGGTATACTTGCAAATACAGCGATGGTAGGGCACTCCATGACCGGCTGCATAACCAAGAGCCATACCCACGCCGGAATCGGGAATACCGCAGGCGCAATCTACCTCGGTATTATCGGTCTGACCCATGGCGTAACCTGACGAAAAACGTGCTTCTTCTACGTTTCGGCCTTCATAGGAGGAAGTTGGGAAACCATAGTACACCCACATGAAGGAGCAGATCTGCATTTCGGGGAGGGGTTCGGACAGAACGGAAAGGCCGTTCTTTGTTATTTCCACAATTTCGCCGGGACCGAGGTCGCGAACGTGGTGATAATCGAGGTTGGGAAATGCTGTGCTTTCGGTGGCAGCTGCATAGGCACCGTCCTTGGCTCCTAATACGATAGGCGTACGGCCGAGTTTATCGCGTGCTGCAATTATTGAATTCTCTGTGAGAATAAGCATGGAGCAGGAGCCTTCCACCTTTTCGAATACCTTGCGAATACCTTCCACGAAAGTTGAGCCCTGATTGACCAGCAGGGCAATCAGTTCGGTCTGATTGGTGCGCCCTTGCGAGAGCTCGCCGAAGTGGGCTCCTGAATCCAGCAGCTCGCGTTCGAGCTCATCCATATTGCAGATACGAGCCACAGTGACGATTGCAAACTTGCCTAAGTGCGAATTGAACACTATTGGCTGCGGGTCGGTATCGGATATTACACCTATGCCCAAATTGCCTTCGAACTTATCGAGGTCACCCTCAAATTTTGTTCGGAAATATGTGCTTTCGATTGAGTGAATTGAACGGCAGAAACAGTGCTGTTTGTGGTCGTAGGTGACCATACCGGCACGGCGCGTGCCTAAATGAGAGTTGTAGTCAACTCCGTAGAATAGATCGGTGCGGCATGGATGCTCGGCCGCTACCCCAAAAAATCCTCCCATAGAAGTACCTTTTTCTTAAAAATGAAGCACAAAATTACTGCAAATTTTTCCACCTGCAAAGATTTGTTCCGAAATTAACACTGAAAAAGTTCTATTCTTCCAGAATTTAGGTTCGGTTGGAGTATATGCTACCGAAGATAGAGAGGAGCTTCAGGTCCGGTGTTGAAGATGAGGTCGAGGATGCTCAGTGAGCCGGGGGTAGGGTGAATTTGCCAATATGGCTGTACGGTGGTGGTGATAGGCATACGACGAAAATCGTGAATCTCCTCAGCGTTGTCGGGTATTCTCGTAAGCACCTCACACTCCAGACCTAAAATTCGGCGTACAATAGCATCTGCCAAGTCATCGAGCTCAGTGATGCTTTCGCCCTGAGGTTCCGCAAAAACACCCATAAGTCGGTCGATGTAGTACTCGAAGAATGGCGAGCGCCCGTAATTGGTGGCAAGGGTCGCCGGAATGGTTTCCCACCAGCGGCCGTGAGCAGACACGGTGACGCGGTTCCAACTCAGCGCGCCGCCTTCGAAAGCACCGGCAGGGCGGCTCACGGGCACCGTCAGCGCCACAGGTCCGCGAGCCTCGGCTATGGTGAAGCGGTGCACGGATTTGGCACGTTTGTCGTAGCGTACCTCGGGGTCGATGACCACGCGTTTATAGCGAGCCATCAGCGCGTAGTAGGAGCTGTCGGCAAATAGTCGCGGAGGCAGCACGGCCACCACAGCGGGGTCGAATTGCGGTATCATTTATCAGGATTGGCATCTCGCAGGATACGGTTCCAGCGAATCTTTCCATCAAAGAGAGAGCGCTCCTGATCGAGCGAAGCAAGCACTATCATAGGCGTACCCACGATGTGATCTTCCGGCACAAAGCCCCAGAAACGGGAGTCCTGACTAAGGTCACGGTTATCGCCCATCATGAAGTAGTAATCCATCTTAAAGGTGTAGGTATCCACGGGCTTTCCGCCAATGAGCACCTTTCCGGTAGCTTGGTCGAAGCGAGCATCGTCGTTGCCCTCGTAGTTGCGGATTGCACGCCTGTAGATAATCCAGTTCTCGGGAGTAAGCTCGATTGTCTCACCCTTCTTGGGAATCCACAAACCATCTTCACCGCCATAGTTCGAGAGGGTCCAGTCGCCGTTTTCGGCGAAGGGAAACACGTACCAGGTGAGGTCCTGATTGCTCAGGAAGGGAGCTATATCATTCCACTTCACATAGTCGGTGAGGATACCTTTGGATTTCATTTTCTCAATCATCCCGAAGGTGAGAGGAGCCACATAAACATAGTCGGTAAGGCTACTTGCGGGCAGGAATGTGCCCACGTTGGCACGGCTTCCGGTATTGTTCTCAATCATCGAAAGGTCACTTTGGTATATGCCGAGTTCCTTGATGTCGCTGTCGGCCAAAGGAGTGTTGGTTGAAAAGATGTAGTTGAACTGCACATTCTCGGGGAAGGGCAGCATTTGGCCGTTGATATAGATAGTGTCGCCGGAAATTCTCAGACGGTCGCCGGGAAGACCGATGGCGCGCTTGACGAAGTTCTGACGACGATCCACGGGGCGGTAGATAATATCGCCGAATTGTTCGGGATGACTGTGCACATATTCGCGTCCGTAGCGCTTCACGAGCAGGTCGTAGTATTCGGGACTGGTCTCGTCGTACTTGGTGGCTACCGTGTCGCCCACGGGGAAGTTGAACACCACGATATCGCCTTGCTCCACATTGCGCAGCCCCTTCAGACGACGATACTCATTGGAGGGATTGTCCAAGTAGCTCTTATGACCGAAGATGCTGTTATGAACCAGCGGAAAGTGCACCGGAGTCATCGGCACACGAGGGCCGTAGACCATCTTGTTCACCCACAGGTAGTCGCCGGTGAGCAGTGTCTTTTCCAATGACCCTGAGGGTATCTGGTAGTTTTGTCCCACAAAGGCGAATACAAAGTAAACCAGAATGAGAGCGTACACAATGGCGTCGACCCAACTCATAATTCCGCGTACCGCCGGATTCTTGCTCTTTTTCCACCAGGTGAAGGGGATGTAACCGGTGATGTAAATATCAAAAAGCAGAATTACGAACACGGCCAGCCACCAGCGTTGCATCCACGCCACCCATGCCAGAAACAGGAGCGTGACCAGTGCAAATCGAATCCAACGAGTGGGACGGGTAGCCTTTATGCGGTCGGAAAAAGAGGGTGATTTCTGCGAGGCGGCAGTGTAGTTGGATGGTGAGTTAGATGGTGAAGTATTCATTTGGCGGGGTTTAATACGTAGAGGTATGAGGCTTCCGAGCGGGGCAGTACATGCACGCGCAAGCGCTGATCCGAAAGATTTTCCGACCCGGTGTTGACCGGCACATTGGCTTCCTCGAGTGCGGAAACCACAGTTTTGAGTGCAATCTGCGGGGTGTTGTTATCCTGACTCAGATGACAAAGGAACACACGACGCAAATTCCCCTCGGGAGCTATGGCTGCCAGATAACGCGCAGTATCGGCGTTGTCGAGATGACCGACTGTAGAGGTAATTCGAGCCTTCAGATGCTGAGGGTATGAACCGCGACGGAGCATATCGGCATCGTAATTACTCTCAATCATCAGATACTCGGCCTGGCGCATATAGAAGTCGGAGCGCGAGGTGATGGTGCCGGTGTCGGTGGTGATGACGAACTTGGTGCCGGCCCCTTCAATCAGGAAGCCTGCATTGTCGGTGCCGTCGTGGCTTGTTTCAAAAGGCGTTACCCTCAGAGCACCCAGTTCGATGGGAAATTCCTTGAATATAGGGGTGTGGTAGTCCTTGATTCTACGGGATGTGTTGTGGCGTCGCAGCAATCCGTTCAGGGCCTTGGGAGTGGCATAAAGACGCATATGCTGATAGCGACGCAGGATTGAGTAGGCATAGCGAACGTGGTCGCCGTGGTCGTGGGTGAGGAGAATACCGCGGATTGTATCCATATCCACGCTGTTAAGTGCAAGCTGCTCAAGCACATAATGATTATCTACGCCGGCATCTATAAGCAAACCGCACGAAGGGGTGCCGATATAGGCGCAATTTCCGCTGGACCCGGAGCCGAACGATATGAACCGCAGACGCTCTTCCTTGACCAGCACATCGTCCTCCATGGGGCGCAACAGAGCGGCACCATCGTCCTCCTGGGATATGGTGTCGAACAGTCCGGGGGTATTCTCCCAGTAAAGCTCCTGGTTGCGTTTTTGGCGGCGTCTACTCATTGTCAGCGGTACAGTAAAAAGATGGCAGGTCTCTTGTCGTAATTATATTTTTCTGATTTCCAGCTCCGTAGCGGCAGGGTGCGGATACTCTGGTCGGGCGAAGTGATGTCGCAGGCAACACACAGGAGCATATCGCCGGGCAGTACGGTGGTCAATTCGGCTATAAGCCGGTTATTGCGATAGGGCGTTTCGATGAAAATCTGGGTCTGACCCTCGGCTCGGATACGGCGCTCCATTTCCTTCAACTTGGAAGCTCGTGCGCGTGCCTCGATTGGCAAATACCCCAGAAAAGCAAAGCTCTGCCCGTTAAAGCCCGAACCCATCAACCCCATCAGAATGCTCGACGGGCCCACGAGCGGCATTACCTGAAGACCCTTTCGTTGAGCCAGCGCCACAAGGTCGGCACCGGGGTCGGCCACGGCGGGACAACCGGCCTCGCTGATTACTCCGATGTCGTGTCCCTCAATAGCGGGGGCGAGCATGGCTTCCACCGCTTCGGGGGCAGTGTGTTCGTTGAGTACCTCGAAATGGAGCTCGTTGATGTCGATACTCTTGTCGCAAGCCTTCAGGAAGCGTCGTGCGGTCCGGAGCTCCTCCACAACAAAATAACGCACCGTGCGGATAAGCTCGATGTTGCGCGCCGGCAACACTTCCGACACCGGCACGGATGCCATCAAAGATGGGAAAAGTATGATTCGTCCACGTTCCATATCGACCTACAAAATTAAAAAAAATTCCTCAATTATCTAAGACCGTATTACACAATATTTGTTAACGCAGTCTGAGCATTAATAACCGGTTGTTCATATAAATATCAATAAAAAAAACAGCTCCTTTACTTGAACATATCCACATCCACCTATGTTATATAAGCAACTAACATAAAAAACTAATAACAAACATTATGGCTCAGACAACTCCCCAAAGCCTTAAAGGCACCCAAACTGAAAAGAACCTCGTAATTGCATACGTGGCAGAATCCACTGCATATACAAGATATACTTTCTATGCCCAGCAGGCAACAAAAGAAAGCTATTTCCCCATCGCTCAGGTATTCAACGAAACAGCCGATAACGAACTTCACCACGGCAAGATTTTCTTTAAATACCTTGAAGGCGGTTCCGTGAACGTAAGCGTAGATGTAGACGCCGGTGTGATCGGCACTACCGCTCAGAACCTCGAAATCGCCGCAGCCGAAGAAGAAAGTGAAGGCGTCGACCTCTACCGCAAGAGCGCCGAAGTTGCCCGCGAAGAAGGTTTCGACGACATCGCCGAACATTTCGAAGCAATCGCTCAAATCGAAGAGCAGCACCGCAAACGCTTCCTCCACTACCTCAAGCAGGTTAAGGAAGGCACCGTGTGGAAACGCAACCATGAAATCACCTGGAAGTGCCTCGTTTGCGGATATGAATTCAAGGGTACAGAACCCCCTGTAAAATGCCCCGCTTGCAACCATCCTCGCGAACACTACATGGCAATGGACTATGTAGAAGGCATGGAATAATAAAAGATATTAAAATGGCCGACGGACTTTTCTCCGTCGGCTATTTTTATTGCCGGAGATTTGGTAGAACAGAAATAAAGGTGTAACTTTGCAACATCAAGCTGCGGCAGTAGCTCAGTTGGTAGAGCATCAGCTTCCCAAGCTGAGGGTCGCGAGTTCGAGCCTCGTTTGCCGCTCAAGAAACCGGCCAACCCCATCAGGAGGTTGGCCGGTTTCTTTTTTCTGACAGCAGTTGAGTTTATCAGTAAGTGATGAGCGAAGTTACTTCCGCATCGGCGGGCAGATTTGCACGTCCGTTCAGAGCCGAGAGCTCAATGATGAAGTTAATGTAGATTTTCTTGGGGTTGAGCGACTTCACCAGAGCATAGGCAGCAGCCATAGTACCACCGGTGGCCAGAACATCATCGTGGAGCACCACAATGTCGTCGGGAGTAATCGCGTCGCGATGAATTTCAATCACGTCCGTTCCATACTCCTTGGCATATTCCTGACGGATAGTGTCGGCAGGCAACTTACCCGGCTTACGCGCAGGCACGAATCCGGCGCCAATTTCGTAGGCAAGGATAGAACCGCCGATAAAGCCGCGCGACTCGATTCCCACCACTTTGGTCACACCCTTGTCGCGGTAGAGCTGCGAAAGATCCCAACCGATGATGTGAAGTGCGCGGGGATCTTTGAACACTGTGGTCAGATCCTTGAATACAATTCCCTTCGAAGGAAAATCGTACACATCGCGAATGCGAGATTTGATATATTCCATAGCTATGTGATTTAAGTTATTGATTGTCGGTTAGTTGAATTGAAATTGTTCCACGTGGAACAATTTTATCTATTGAGTAACAACAGCAGTATGTTGATGTCGGCAGGGGAAACTCCCGGGATTCGCGATGCGGATCCGATGTTGGTGGGGCGATGTTTTTCCAATTTCTGCCGAGCTTCGGTTGACAGGGCGTTGATGGTTGAATAGTCGAGATTGTCGGGGAGACGCACTTCTTCGAGTCTGCGCAGTTTGTCGGCATTCTGTTGTTCGCGCTGGATGTAGCCCTGATATTTGATAAGTATCTCTGCGGCCTCGACAATTTCTTCTCTGCGGTCGGCAGGAAGTTCATCTATGATTTTCCGTAATTGCGGTATACAGTCTGCAAGTTCATAAATGTTGACCTGCGGACGTTGAATCACCTCGTACAACTTAATTCCCTGGCGCAGTGGAGCCGATTCTTTTCTTACAAGCAGCTCCTCTACATCGGCCGGGCGTACGGTTGTATTCTTGGCCAATTCGATAATCCGGTCACGCAACAGACGCTTCTCTTCCATTAGTTCGTAGCGTTTCTGTTGAGCCAATCCCATACGATAGCCTATCGGGGTGAGGCGCATATCAGCATCATCCTGACGAAGGAGTATGCGGTACTCCGCTCTGGAGGTAAACATTCGGTAGGGTTCGTCCACCCCTTTGTTCACCAGGTCATCGATCAGTACTCCTATATATGCTTCATCTCTGCCAAGGGTGAATTGCTCTTTGCCCAATGCAGATAGTGCAGCATTTGCACCGGCAACCAGTCCTTGACCCGCTGCCTCTTCGTAACCTGTTGTTCCGTTTATCTGTCCGGCGAAGTAGAGACCGTCGACGAGCTTTGTTTCGAGCGTATGCTTGAGCTGAGTGGGGTCGAAGAAGTCGTATTCTATGGCGTAACCGGCACGATACAGTTGCACATTTTCCAGCGCCGGAACAGTCGATAGGGCCTTAATCTGAATATCCATAGGCATGGAAGATGAGAAACCGTTTACATAAAATTCAGTGGTATCCTCACCCTCAGGCTCGAGGAATAATTGATGTTGGGTCTTGTCGGCAAATGTAACGATCTTTGTTTCTATCGAAGGGCAATAACGAGGACCGATTGATTGAATCTGACCGTTATAGAGCGGCGAATCAGGTAATCCCTCACGAAGTATTTCGCAGGTTTGCTCATTGGTATACACAATGTAGCAGGGACGCTGCGTGAGGGTGGATTTTTCGCCGGGCATGTAGGAGAAGTGGTGAAAGTCGGTATCGCCGAATTGCTCCTCTGTTTTGGAAAAGTCGATGGTACGGCTATCAATTCGGGCTGGTGTTCCGGTTTTCATGCGGTCGGTCTTGAATCCCAATTCCGCCAGCTGTTCGGTCAAACCATGTGCAGCTGGTTCGGCAATTCGGCCACCTTCAAATTTCACACGGCCTATATGCATCAAACCGTTGAGAAACGTGCCGTTTGTAAGGACAATTTTGTTGGCATAAAACTTTGCTCCCTCGTGAGTAGCAACGCCACAAAGATTATCAACCTCATCGAATAGCAGACGCTCCACACTGCCCTGCCACATGCTCAGATTCGGCGCATGTTCAAGTATACGACGCCACTCCGCGGAGAATTTGTTGCGGTCGGCCTGAGCACGGGGACTCCACATTGCGGGGCCTTTGCTGCGGTTCAGCATTCGGAATTGGATGGACGTTCGGTCCGTAACAATTCCCATCATACCACCGAGAGCATCGATTTCACGCACAATCTGCCCCTTGGCAATCCCACCCACGGCGGGATTACAGCTCATCTGGGCAATCTTGTTCATGTCCATTGTGATCAGGAGGGTTTTAGCACCAATGGTCGCCGCAGCATGAGCGGCTTCACATCCGGCATGACCGGCTCCCACAACAATTACATCGAAGTTATAAAGCATAGCGATAATCAATTAAAATAAAGACTCAAAGCCGCATCCTCAGCAGCTTCCATAATCTCGCGTTCACCCGGACCTTTGTCGTTGATACCACAAAGGTGCAGGATGCCGTGAATTATAACGCGCAAGAGTTCGCGGTCATAGCTTTGGCCAAGACCTTCGGCATTCGAACGTACCGTGTCGAGCGAAAGATAGATGTCACCGCGGAGCAGACTCCCGGTGCACGAGTCGAATGTGATTATATCGGTATAATAATCGTGATTCAAAAATTCACGATTGACACGCAGAATGGTTTCATCATCACAAAAGATGTAATTTACACATCGTACAATTCGGTTATGAGAAGCAGCAACTTGAGCAATCCACTGTTCAAGTTTTGCATAGTCCAGTTCGGGGAGATTCACTCCCTCTGCAAGCCATTGGTATTCTGCAGTCATTGAGGCGATATTAACGTGCAAATATAATAATTTATTTGGAAAAAAACTAAAGCTGATTCACTTTGGCTAATTTTCTTCGTAGATGAATCATTTCTAACAGGCTCGAAATCACACCTAATCAGCTTTACATCAGTCGATTAGATGATTTTAGGCGCTCTGAGAATCGAAGATTTTCAAGCGCACGCACTCCCGGTGGGGAAAAACAGGATTCTCAGAGCGCTAAAAACCTGTTCATTTGTCGGTTTCCGTGAAAATCAACTCATCGGGAATACTTGCGTATTTTTCACGCGACGTGGCGGGGCCGATAGAGATGGCTATTCCTGCTGCCGCCAGCTGTCGGGCTGTTTCCGGTTTCCCTCGAAAGCCGTGGTAAATCCAAAGTCCCTTGGGGTAAAGTTTTCGCAATCTCAACAACTCCCCTACCCTTCTGACACAATGAATGATTAAAGGCTTCCCCACTCTTTGTGCAATTTCGATCTGGCGGATGAACACATCTTCCTGCACCTTTGCGTCACCGCCTCGCAGAGCATCGAGCCCACACTCTCCAATTGCAACCACACGGTCGTCATTGGCGAGCCCTTCAAGGCGGGAGAATAATTCATCGTCGACGGGACTATCAGTATCCCAGGGATGAATACCCACGCTATACCAGGCACTCCCCTGCTCCGTTGTGATTTCGCACTCGGGTGAAATGGAAGTGACACGGTCAGGGCCGACGGAGGTGTGACAATGAATGTCGGCAAAGGAATGCAAGTCGGGCATCATGGCACGGGGTCGTAACCGCAGCCACCCCAGGGATGGCAACGCAATATTCTTCGTATCGCCAGCCATGAGCCCTTGAGCGGACCATGTTTTCGAAGGGCCTCGATGGCGTAAGTGCTGCAGGTTGGGGTGTAGCGACAGGCCGGCGGAAGATAAGGCGATATGGCAGCCTTATAGAACCACACAGGCAAACACATCAACCATACAATTACATTTCTAAGCTTCTTCATCGCTGCTGTGTGAATAGTCGGAAAGCGCCCCCAGAAGTTTAGTCATTGCGCGAGCAACGTTGGAGTAAGCCTCGCACTTACTGCCTACATAAACGAAAGCCACATCGAGTTTTTCTCCATCGCGGAAGGAATACGATTTATGATTGAGACGGAATGCTTCACGGATTCGCCTACGCATAAGCACGCGGTCCACAGCGTGACGCAAGCGTTTCTTGGGCACAGAAATGAGGAACTGAACCGGTGCATCGGACGAACGACGCTCGTTGCGTCGGGCCACCATCCTCAGGGGATAAGCCAACCGCGCAAATTCCGCCCCGTCTCGTCCGAAGAGCTGGTCAATCGCAACTACTGAGCACAATTTCTCTTTCTTATATAGTCCAAATTCCTTCATGAAGCGGTATTGTCGGATTCTATGATTATCTTGCGGCGAGGTGTCGAATCCCGCCCTCAAGAGTTCTTGTGTATCAAAACAAAAGGGATGAACACAGTCATCCCTTCGTTATATAATATAAACGGTGCGTTATTTCTTTGCCAGATAAGCGCCGATAGCAGCAGCCATCGAGGGATTTTCGGGAGTGGGAGCCGGAACATCCACACGGAGGCCGGCGGTTTCGGCGCTCTTGGTGGTGCTTGCGCCGAAGGTGGCAATAGCAATGTCGCCCTGCTTGAAGTCGGGGAAGCTCGTGAAAAGCGATTCGATACCCTGCGGACTGAAGAACACAAGCATGTCGTAGTCGAAAGCCTCGTCGGGGCCGAAAGTATTGGGCACCGTGCGGTACATCACCGCACTCTGCACTTTCAGATTGTTCGACGCAATCAAGGCCACCTCTTCGCCGTTATTGATATCGCTCACAGGCATCAGATATGTTTCTGTCTTATGCTTGAGCATGGTGGGAATCAAATCGGCAATCTTGGCTGTCTTACCAACAAACACTTTGCGCTTGCGGTACACAATATACTTCTGCAAATAGTTGGCAATAAGTTCGGAAGTGCAGAAATACTTTTGGGTTGCAGGCATGGTCAGACGCATTTCTTCACATAGACGGAAGAAATTGTCCACGGCAATCTTCGAGTTAAAGATGATGGCGGAATAATCGGCGATGTTGATTTTCTGTGCGCGAAAATCCTTGGCCGATACTTCTTCGGTTACGATAAAGGGACGGAAAACCACCTCTACACCGTATTTTTGTTCTATATCGAAATACGGAGATTTATCGCTGGCAGGTTTAGGTTGAGAAACGAGTATCTTCTTTACTTTCACGATATTCTTATTTTCTTTCGACTCTCTGACGTTGGTCAGATTCAGAATTTGAAGCACACGGCTACAGCCAGTGCAAACGAGGGAATAATTTCAAGAGTGCAAAGGTACAAAAAAAAGTAGAAAATCGAGCCTAAATCCCTATAAAAAATTCTAAATCCCTTGCAAATAAACACAATTTGGCCAATTAACCACATCACAAGGGCATAAGGCAATATCCACTTTGCCACTACGGGAATGTAAAGCGCAGCGAATGTGGGCACCATCAGGAGCAACCCCGTGAAGGCCATGGCGGCATTGAAACCCGTCAGCCATTGCTTGCCACCGGGAGGCACGGCAAAGGCATACCCAACCATGGAGTAGCCACCCAACTTGAACACATAATAAGCAGCAACCAGACCTACTATTATAAAGTAATCGGAAAGCGAGAAGGGTTGTGCAGGATTGCAGCCGATATAGATGTCGGTGGCCGCGAAAACGATAAAGTTCAACCCCAACAGCAAAGCCACCGGAACAGAGAGGCCCGTCTCGGCATCGAACACGTTTCGCCTGCGACGCAGACTCCACAGCTCACCGCGATAGGTTTTCAATGTGCGTCGCACTCGCTTGGTGCAAAGCATCAGCAACACCGCCAGCAGAACCAATATGCCCACCACAACGGAGTTGTCGCCCACGGCGGTGAAAAGCTTGTCCGCCGATAGTCCGCTCATAAAGGCCGGCAGCTGCTCCACCGGCTCGGGCGGATTGGCCGCGGCCAGCGAGTCAGCATATTGGGCGAAGCTCACACTATCGGGGTAGATACTCATAGTTTGGACGTAAATTTTTGTGATGATTCTGAAAGCGCCAGTTCCACGGCCTCCTCGGCAGATCGAGCAACAGAGAAGAGCCCCGCATGGTCGGCCTTGAGGAATCCGCATTCAACGCCACGGTTGAACATGGCTATAAAGGGATCGTAATAACCCTCGACATTGAGAAGGACGATATTACCGGAAAACAATCCCAACTGTTTCCAAGTGACTATCTCCATAAATTCTTCCCATGTGCCCACGCCTCCGGGCAAAGCGACGGCGGCACAACTCAGTTTGGCCATGAGTTGCTTGCGCTCGTGCATCGTTTCGGTTACGGTCATGGCAGTGAGGGCATCATACTGCCATCCGTTTTCAACCATGAAGCGGGGTATCACCCCATGCACGGTGCCTCCGGCTTCCAATGCTCCGTCGGCTACTGCCCGCATCATTCCGGCAGCTCCGGCGCCGGTGATAACCTCCACGCCGACGCGCGCAAGCAATCCGCCCAAAGAGCGAGCCTCAGCGGCAAACAATTCAGAATTGCCTGCCGACGATCCGCAATAAACCGTTACGCTCTTTTTCATACCGCAAAGTTAGCGATTTTTCGCTACATTACCATGCTAAAACTGAATAGAGAGATGAAAAATCGGGAATTAATCACTATCTTTGCAACATAAATAATTTATGCCATGAAACAAATCCTTGCCCTTGTAGCAATGGCGGGTGCGCTCTACGCCACCGCATTGCCTCCACACCTGGACCCCGACGTGGTGTCGGTCAATCGGCGTGCCGCGCGCTCCTCTTTTGCCGCTTATCCGGACACTATCTTCTCCAAGTCGAACATCATGAGCCTCAACGGCCTGTGGGATTTCCGCTACGCCGACGACGGCCGCGACCTCAACAAAGCCAAATGGACCACAATCCGTGTGCCCGGCAACATGGAGGTTCAGGGCTTCGGACATCCTATATATGTGAATCAGGAATATGACTTCGCACCGGTGAATCCGGCTCCCCCTACCCTGCCCGACCGAATCCCCGCCGGCGAATACCGTCGCACCTTCACTCTCCCCGCTGAAGCCGCCGGAAAGCAGGTGCTCCTTCGCCTCAACGGTGCCGGAGCCGGTGTATACACCTCCGTGAACGGCCACTCGGTGGGCTACTCGGAGGACACCAAGAACCCCGCTGAGTTCGACATCACTCCCTTCCTCAAAGAGGGCGAAAACGAGGTGAGCATCGTTGTGTACCGATGGTCCACAGGCTCCTACCTCGAATGTCAGGACTTCTGGCGCCTCAGCGGCATAGAGCGCGATGTGGATCTGATTTTCCAAAATCCGGTCCACGTGGCCGACTTTGCCGTTCGCTCTACCCTCGACGATACCTACACCAACGGCGACTTCGGACTGACCGTTCAGGTTGAGAACGAAAGCAAGGCCGACACGGAGGCTATGGTTCGCTACACCCTCAAAGCCTCCGACGGCTCTGTAGCAGCTTCCGGCAGCAGCATGGTAAGCCTCAGCCCCGGCATCACCACCGTACCATTCACCGCCACCATACCCGGCGTGGAAAAGTGGACAGCAGAAACACCACACCTCTACGACCTCACAATCGCCCTCGAAGCCCCCGGACAACCTGCCTCATATATACCCTTCCGCCCGGGCTTCCGACGCGTGGAAATCAAGGCACTCCCGTCTGACCGCGCCGACGGCAAGCCGTGGAATCTGCTCACCGTCAACGGTGTGCCCGTAACCATGCGTGGCGTAAACCTCCACGAACACGACCCCAAAACCGGCCACTATGTTACCGAAGAAACAATCAAGCAGGACCTTATGCTGATGAAGGGGGCAAACATGAATGCAATCCGCACATGCCACTACCCGCAGCAGGCACGTTTCTACGAACTCTGCGACTCTCTCGGATTCTATGTCTACGACGAAGCCAACATCGAATCCCACGGCATGGGTTACGACCTCAACAAGGGTCACACCTTAGGAAATAATCCCGACTGGCTCAAGGCCCACATGGACCGCACCCAAAATCTATTCTTGCGCAACAAAAACTACCCGTCAGTGGTGATATGGTCGCTCGGAAACGAAGCCGGCAACGGCTACAATTTCTACGAAACCTATCTGTGGATGAAAGATGCCGAAAAGGCTCTTAACGACCGTCCCGTGGCCTACGAACGTGCCATCTGGGAGTGGAACACTGATATGTTCGTGCCTCAGTACCCCTCTGCCGGTCGGCTCGAGGAGTGGGCCAAGTCCGGGCCCGACCGCCCCGTCATTCCCTCGGAATACGCTCACATGATGGGCAACTCGGGCGGTAACCTCGCCCTCCAATGGAAGGTAATCAACGCCTATCCCGAACTTCAGGGCGGATTCATCTGGGACTGGGTGGACCAGGGCCTCGAAGAAACCGATAGCAACGGAAACGTGTACTACACCTTCGGTGGCGACTACGGCGAAGGACTACCCTCCTCCGGCAATTTCAACTGCAACGGCGTCGTTAACCCCGACCGTAAGCCACACCCCGCTTATGCCGAAATCAAATACGCCTACTCGCCCGTAGGTATCGAAGCCGTCGATGCCGCCAACGGTAAATTCCGCGCGCTCAACCGTCACGACTTCCGAAACCTTGGCGATTTCGACATTTACTACACCATTAAAAATGAAGGCAAGGCCATCGCCACCGGAAAGGTAAACGTTGATGCCGCGCCCCACGGAAGTGCCGATTTCAGCGTGCCCGTTCGCGTGCCCGCCGTTGGCGAAACATTCATCAACTTCAGCGTGCGGAATCGCGCTTCCGAATCACTCCGCCCCGCCGGCACCGAGATTTTTGCCGAACAGATTGCACTCGGCGGCTCCCCTGCTCCGCTCAAATATTCCACCAAAGGCAAAGCCCTTTCTCTCACCGACTCCGACTCCCGAATCACCATTGATAATCCCACGGTACACTTCGCCATCGACAAATCATCCGGCCAAGTGGTTGACTACACCGTGAAGGGCGTAAACTATGTGGCCGAAGGTTTCGGACCGGTCAACAATTTCTGGCGCGCTCCCAACGACAACGACCTCGGAAACGACAACCCCGTAAAGCAACTCATGTGGAAACAGGCCGAGACAAACCCCTGCACCGTCACCGCCGAGAAATCCGGCGACAACGTGCTGGTGAAAGTCGTACGCACAATGCCGCTCGAAGGCACATACACCCTGCTCTACGATGTGATGCCCTCCGGCGTGATTCGCGTCACCGGCAACTACTCCGGCGGTCATAACGACCAGCTCGACATCCCCCGACTCGGTTGGCGTATGCGTATGCCTCAGCAATTCGACCGCGTGAGCTACTTCGGCAAAGGCCCCGGCGAAAACTACGAGGACCGTCAGGACGGCTCCTTCGTCGACCTCTACACCACCACCGTCGACCAAATGTACTACCCCTACGTACGCCCCCAGGAAAACGGTCACCGCATCGGTGTACGACGCCTCTCCCTCACCGACCGTCGTGGCCACGGCCTTGAAATTGTAGGCGACGCAACCTTCGAATTCAACGCCCTCCCCATGAGTCGCGAGGACCTCGAAGGCGGCCGACAGTCGCACATGAACGATATCACCACACGCCCCTACACCGAACTCAGCATCGACTACCGTCAGCAAGGTGTCGGCGGCTACGACAGCTGGGGCTCACGCACCGAACCCACTGCCCTAATCCCCGCCAACACCCCCGCCACCTTCACCGTCACCCTAATCCCCCGCTGAGCCCCGCCCCCAAGCAGAGCTGAAGCTCTGCGCCAAAGACAAAGTGCATTCCTTACCAAATAGCTATGCACTTTGTCTAAGGCGCAAGGCTTCAGCCTTGCTCTATAACGAACTCCTATGGCACGACAGCAAACCTACCGGGCAACTTGGCATGACTACCAAGCTCCGACAATCTACATGTTGACCCTGACCAAAAATCCGGAAGCTCCCACTTTCGGCACTCTCTGCCGTGACAAACAAAAGCCCTATAATGACCCGTCGGCTGTGCACACTTACTTGAGCACCCTGGGCTCGATAGTCCTCAATGCCATAAAAAATATTGCCTCAGTCATACCTGATTCTCGACTGCTGCAATATGTAATTATGCCCGACCACGTCCATATTTTACTACAAATTCAGAAACGGCTGGAACAACCGCTCGGGTACTACATTGCTCACTGGAAACGATCCCCGTTATTTCCTAAGTTCTCCTTTCCCATCTTCACCCAAGGCTTCAACGACCGAATCCTACGCACCGACCGCTCCCTTGACCACATATATAATTACATCCGTCAGAATCCATATCGCTTGATCATACGGCGGGAGCATCCCGATTTTTTCTCCCACGTAAGGCAGCTCACATTAGGCACCCGAAAATTCGAAGCCTATGGCAATCTGTTTCTTCTGAAAAACCCATTTAAGGCACAGGTAATAGTTCACCGCAGCGACACCGACCAACAGCACGCTCAAAACAAAAACCGGTGGGTCTACGTCGCTGCCAATGGTGGTGTGTTAGTCTCTCCTTTCATTTCAAAAAGAGAAAAAGAAATTCGACAAGTAGCCGAAGAAGTAGGCGGCAAACTGATTGTAATCCACAGCAACTTAGGAGAGCGCTTCAAACCCTCAGAGCACGATTCCGATTTATGCCTGAAAGGACACCTTTTAATATTGGCTCCTGCAGAGCGCACAAATGACAAACTCTCTCGTGAAGTTTGCCTGACGCTCAATAAATTTGCAAACGAAATTTCCAATATATAGCTTTTGTGCCTACCCGACCCCATAAAAACATTTTCATGCTCAAAAACATACCCAAAATATTGTTCTCATCCCTAAAAATTTGTAATTTTGGGCCATCGATTCACTATCGCCAAAAACACCGAAAATTAAACCAATAAAACAATATCACGAATGAAAAAATTTCTACTCTTTTTAGCTGTGCTGTTGGGAGGAATCTCAACCGCGCTCGCGCAAGAAGTGCTGAATCCCGTAGAATTCTGGCCTAATAACACCAGTTACGGACAAAAGCAAACATCTACCGGCATATTTCTTGAATCGCATTGGGAAGCCTACGGATTCAACAATCAGAACAATACTTTTGTCGACCACATCCGTTGTGGAAGCAAAAGCAGTGCATATACTGCCTACATTTCAAACGCTTCGGCAATCTCAAGTGCTGTAAGCAAATTTGTTGTTACAATTTCAGCAACGTCAACAAACCTTACAAGCGCCACCCTGTATGTTGCAGACGACGCAGAGTTCACAGATGCCTACTCCGTAGTA
>JAAVGX010000053.1 GCA_014800065.1 Bacteroidales bacterium
GAAATCAGGAGCTTGTAATTATTGTTTATTTGCTGATCCGCTTCTATGACTTTTTTAATCTCAGTTTCTATTGCTTTAATTTGTACTGCTATAGTTGCCACCATCTTTTCCATACGTCGCCTTGTTGCGCTGTCATCAATAGTTTTTAACTGATTAAGATAGGATGTTCTGGTACGAACCGCCAGATACCGTTCATTGCGTAGTTCCCGTAGTTTCTTTATGACAGGACTCTCGGGCTTTGAGGGTGTCAGTTTCTCCCTCATAGTATAAACATAATCAGCAATAAACTGAGCATCGACCTTGTCGTTCTTGTTTCTTCCTCGTGCTCCGGCATTCTTAACATCCAAAGGATGCAGCACTACAAAAGTGATACCTTTCTTATAGCACCATTCGGATAAAGCGTTGGAATACACTCCCGTATGCTCCATTCCAATTACTGCGTCTTTGATATTGATTTTGAATGTACGCAGCCACTTACGCATGGCTTGAAAGCCTTCGGTATTGTTTGATACCTGAATGTGTGCGAATGAGCGGTAATCTTTACCCCTCTCAAAAATTGCAAAGTCAAGTGTGTTTTTTGACACATCACACCCGACATAATGTTGGAAATTTGATAAGTCTTTCATACCTTTGCGGTTGAAGTTAGACAATAAGTGTTGAATGCATCCATAACTTTTAGTAGACATTAAGGTCTAGAAATCTAGCTTGATGTGTTCAACAGGTTAAGACAGAGACGGACTCTAACCCCGGATAGTCCTCAGTGACTAGCTAACCTTTTAGTTCACCGTCTCTGTCTTTTTAACAATTCAGTAGGTCTAATGTTAATTCTGATTTGCACTGCAAAGATAAAAGCTAACAATTGTTAAAGGCCTCCGGCCTTTTGTGCCTCGCGTTGATTCTGCAGCAGCCTCGTTTGCGCAATTTGCCTTTTCACTTGTTATTTTGGATTGTTTGTAGTATATTTGCAACAATTTCGAAAATATATGAGATCATCATGCAAGCGTCCGGCGATAGCGCTTATAATATTCGCCATTATATCGATATTTGCGTTTGAAGCAAACGCGCAGTATAATCGCGGAGACAAGGCGTTCGGAGTGCGGGCGGGTTATGAATCGCGCAACAGCAGTGCGGTTGCGGGAATTTCGTTTGAGTATACTCTGAGCCGTCATGTTCGCCTTGCGCCTGAAATTGACCTGATTTTCCGAAATAACAACCGCGATGGCGGTTCGTTTGCGTTCAATGTTGATTTTCCGTTGCAACTACGCAATGACCGCTCGGCATTCTATCCCATGGCCGGCTTGGTTTACCGCAGCTGGGGTCTACATAATAAAGATGTGGATCATAAGGATAATATCACCCGCAGCAACAGCCTTGGATTGAACGTTGGTGCCGGTTTTGAGACCCGGGTGAGCAGCGGTTGCAAGTTATCACTTGAAGCCATATACACCCTTCAGCACCACTTTCCCGGTGTTGAAATCCTTGCGGGCATCAGTTTCGTATTCTAACTTATGAAATCGACAGTAATATTAGGAATAGAGTCGTCGTGCGACGACACATCAGCAGCCATTATCGTAGATGGTATTTTAAAATCGAACGTCATCGCTTCCCAGGCCGTTCATGAAGAGTACGGTGGTGTAGTTCCGGAGCTTGCCTCCCGAGCACATCAGCAGAACATAGTTCCCGTGGTTGACGCGGCCATCAAACGCGCAGGTATCAGTCGCGGCGACATTTCTGCGATAGCGTTCACCCGCGGTCCGGGTCTGATTGGGTCGCTGTTGGTGGGCACGAGCTTCGCCAAGGGTATGTCGCTCGGACTCCGTATTCCGATTATCGATGTTAATCACCTGCACGGCCACGTTCTGAGCCACTTTGTGCGAGAAAATCCCGAAGACCGAGTGCCCGAATTTCCCTTTCTATGCTTGCTCATCTCCGGCGGGAATTCGCAGATTATCCTTGTGAAAAGTCCCGAAGATATGGAAATACTGGGCCGTACGATAGACGATGCCGCGGGCGAAGCGTTCGATAAATGCGCAAAGGTGATGGGACTGCCCTACCCCGGGGGCCCACATATCGACCGCCTTGCAGCAGAAGGTGATGCCAAGCGCTTCAAATTTGCCAAACCGCACATTCCCGGCCTTGATTACAGTTTCAGCGGCCTCAAAACTTCGTTCCTCTACACCCTTCGTGACGGACTGAAAGCCGATTCCGACTTCATCGAGCATAATAAAGCCGACCTTGCTGCATCGCTTCAACATACCATCATCGAAATCCTGATGGACAAGCTGCGGAAAGCCGTTGAGCAAACCGGCGTGACTACCGTTGCCATAGGAGGAGGCGTTTCGGCCAATAGCGGCGTGCGCAATGCTGTGGCCCAATATTGTGCCGAGAATGGTCTTGACGCCTTCATACCGGCTCGAAAATTCACCACCGACAATGCAGCCATGATTGCCATGGCGGGCTATTTCAAATATCAAAACAAGGACTTCTGCCGCTACGACGAAGTACCGTTCGCACGCACATCCATCTGACCATGCGCCTATCCATTGTAATCATCGGCGACGAAATTCTGCTCGGCAAGGTTACCGACACCAACTCGGGTTTGATATCCCGCACACTTACGGGCAAGGGGTGGGACACAGTATCCATCCGCACCACCGGCGACACCGCCTCCGGAATCCGCGGTGCAGTAGAGGCGGCTCTTGCCGAGGCCGACCTTGTGCTCACCACCGGCGGCCTGGGGGCTACCCGCGACGACATCACCAAGGGCGTGATGATGGAAATATTCGGCGGCGAGTCGGTATATAATACTGATGTAGAGGCAAATCTCGAAGAAATTTTTGCCAAACGCGGCATCAAGCTCAACGAACTCACCCGCACCCAAGCCATGGTGCCGTCGTCGGCCCGGATTATACAGAATATTACCGGAACCGCGCCGATAATGTGGTTCGAGCGCGACGGGAAAGTACTTGTGACAATGCCGGGCGTACCGTTCGAGACTCGCACCATGTTGCCTATTGTTACGGAGACAATAACTGAGCACTTCCACCCCTCCACCCATGCCATGCGCCGGGAGCTTACGGCTATCAACGTTTCCGAGAGCGCCATGGCGGAGCGCCTTGCCACCTTTGAGGACGAGTTGCCCTCAGGGACGCATATCGCTTATCTTCCTTCACCGGGTATCCTGGTTCTGCGTCTTGACAGCGAAAACATTCAGCCGACATTATTCAATTCCCTCTATGAACGCCTCAAAGAGCTTGTAGGGGATAATTATATAGGTGAAGGGGTGCTCTCCCCTGCCGAGCTATGTATCAACCTTGTGCGACGTGCTCATGGCACAGTTGCTACGGCCGAAAGCTGTACAGGCGGAAATATAGCTCACCGAATCACCGAAGTAGCCGGATGCTCCGATGTTTTTGTCGGTGGTGTGGTAAGCTACTCCAACGAAGTGAAGCACAATGTGTTGGGTGTTAGCAAAGAGTCGCTTAGCACCTATGGAGCTGTAAGCGAACCGGTAGTGCGGCAGATGGCCGAGGGCGTTCGGCGCGTTACGGGGGCCGATTACAGTGTTGCTACGAGCGGCATAGCCGGTCCCGGAGGAGGAACGGCCGAAAAACCTATAGGTACAGTATGGATTGCCGTATCAACCCCTACGGGAACATCGGCCAAACTGCACTACTTCACCGGCGACCGGGACACCGTAATAATGCGTGCCACCGCCTCCGCCCTTATGATGCTTGTGAACGACCTTATTTAACAGTAAACACACTCTAAGAGGCTATGGACGACGATTACGGTTGCGATTACGGCTACGAGCCCGACTATCATCATCACTCCGGCTACTACGATGAGCCAGAACGCTGTGATATGTACTATGACGAGTGCGACTGCGAATACTGCGAGGAACTCGAAGCAGAAATCGACGAATTGATTGATAATGACTATGATAGAAGCCGCAGGGCTTCCGGCCGATCGAGTGATTACTCATCAATATCGGACGAGGGCCGTATTGTTCCTATGCCCTACAGAAGTCAGCGTCAACCCCGCCAGCAAACCAATCAACCGAAACCGATAAAGCAACCCAAGCAACCAAGCCAGCCCAAAAAGCGGAAGGCAGCGCCTGTAACACCGGAGCCATCAGCAGAAGAAAATGAAAGAGTTCTGCAAGCACTGGCTGAGGTGAGACGCGAAAAGGAGCTTAAGCAAAAGATAAAAGAACTCCAAAAGGGTATAGCCTTACTAAAAGTCGAAAATCACAATTTGGAAAAAAAGCTCGAACCGCTTCAGGAAATAGAGCAACTTTATCTTGAAGAAAAGTCGCGCACACGTTCAACTATTAAATGGTGCATAGTAATTTGCACAATAGCTCTTTTGGTGCTGTTTATGGTTTTAATGAACCTTTACACACCACCGACAGTGGTATTATAGGCCATAGTAGAATCGCAGGTCATCTTCCTCATTGTCCAACGCTTCATCTTCGTCTTCGTCATCGTATTCATCATAGTCATCGTAAGCAGGTAACTCAACCTTCGGTCTGGGGCGAGTGTTGACAAAACATTCAAATTCAAATGATTCCACTCTGTATCCATGCAGAGAACGTTCGATATGCTCATAATGCCGAATCGGATGGTACCACATGGTATAGACTCTCTGAATACTATCTCGCGTTTCAACATTGAATTCAAAGTCTTTTTTATCCTGGATTACGCGAACTTTAATCTTTGGCCCATAAATTTTCTTTTCAGGGTTAAACTCACGAAAATAAAACTGCTTTCCTTTTTTATAAATCACACGCCAAAGCGAACGATCATTACCGGAAGCCACAATGGCTTGAGGGTCATCAGATGTGAGGTTCTTGACCATCCGCTCAACGTCGGCCATTGTAAAGTTGGATCCACAAGGCTTCAGGGCATATCTACTCTCAACGCTATCCTGTAGTCTTTTTCTCTCTATTGCATGTATTTGGCTAACTTGCTGAATACTATCCCACCGGCGTTTTTCTCTCTCCTGCTCCTGTAGCTGTTCGAGCTCTCTTCGCTCTCTTTCCGCTTCTCTCATATTACGATATGCTTGCCATTGAGCTTTGTTAATGTCAACAGCTGTATCACCGATGATATAAACGCAACCAATCACCACAAAGGCAGTGATGATAATTACAAATCGCCGAATCCTTGCGATTTTCTTAATTCTATCTACGATTGACTGATGTTCCGGAAGTTCAATCATCCACTATTAACTATTAAACGGCAAGGGTCGGGGCATTTGCTCCGACCCTTGGTTAATGGGGTTACTGATTAGAGGCCGAGTTTTGTGCGGATCATGGGAGTTACGTCCACCACGTCGGTTCCTTTGTAGAGGAGGAGTCCGGGTTCGTTGGGGAAGATGAAGGTGAAGCCGTTTTCCTGGCCTACAGCGTTGATGGCATCGGTGATTTTCTGCTGGATAGGAGCAGCGAGCTGTTCCTGCTGGCGAGCGATGTCCTGCTGAGCCTGGTTGCGGAATTTGTCGACGTTGTTTGCAAGTTCCTGGATTTCCTGCATACGACGTTCCTTGATGGCGTCGGGAGTATTGGTATCATTAGCGATGTTCTGATACTCAGTGTACTTCTGATTGACAGCTTCCTGGAGCTTATCGAATTCGGCCTGAAATTTCTGGGAAATCTGTTCCATTTGTTTCTGCATCTCAGCAGTTTCGGGCATGGCGGTAAATACTTCGTCAAGATTTACGACACCAAACTTCTGTGCCATCACGCTCATGGGAAGGATGCGTGCGATGAAGAGAATGATTTTCTTGAACATAGTCAAAAGTGTTGTTATGATATTGATTTATTTTTCTATCACAAAGTTAATGTTAAAATCCCAATTTTGCAAGAACTTCATTGCTAATATCAATACGGGGTGAGGCGTAAATGATATCGGAAGAAGAAGCGCGGTCGAAAACGGTTTGATAACCGCGTTCTTCAGCGACTTTCTTGATAGCGTTGTAGACATCGTCCTGAACGGGTTTCAGGAGGCTCTGTCGCTTCTGGTAGAGGTCGCCCTCCGGACCGAAGTATTTGTAGCGCAGTTCGGTAGCTTCCTTTTCCTTGGCCACGATTGCTTCTTCGCGTTTTTTTACCTGGTCCTCGGTGAGGAAAACCTTATCGGCCAGATAGGCCTGATACATATTCTCGGCTTCTTTGGACAAATTCTCGACTTCCTTCTGCCAGCGCTGAGAAAGCTGGTTGAGCTGTTCGTTAGCCATTTCGTAGGAAGGTACATTCTTGAAGATGTATTCCATATCGACCATGGCAAACTTCTGGGCATTGGCGGCAACCATACCGGCCACTACCATCAACAGGATTGCAAATATCTTTTTCATAGCGTTTCTATAATCGTTTAGATATTAGACGTTTGAAAATACAAAAGGTTTAGAATTCCTGTCCGAGAATGAAGTGGAAGTGACTGCCACCCTTTTCGCCGTAAACCTTGTCGAAGCCGTATGCCCAGTCAATACCCATCATGCCGACCATTGGGAGATGGATTCGGACACCGGCACCGGCGGAGCGCTTGAGGCTGAAGGGATTGAACTCGCTGACGGAAGTCCAAGCGTTACCGCCTTCGAGGAATGTGAGCGCGTAGATAGTTGTGCTCTGCTGGAGCATGAGGGGGAAGTGGACTTCAACGCCCATACGGGTGTAGGCATAACCTTCACGGCTCCAAGGAGTGAGCGAACCGTTGTCGTAGCCACGGAGTGCGATAGTTTCGGTAGCATAGGTGTATGAGCCTGACATACCGTCACCGCCGACATAGAATGTTTCAAAGGGCGACTTAAGATATTTGTTGAAGCTTCCGAGCAAACCGAAGTCGAAACGAGTCATGAATACGGGAGTCCACTGCGGGTCGCTGCTCAGAGGAGTATATGTGCGTGACTTGAAGCGTAATTTCCAGTACTCAATCCACTGATAGAGCTGCTTCTTTGCCTCGGGCGTATTTTCTTCAGAGAGCTTCTTCCAGTCGCGCTTGCCGGTGAAGAGCTGAGCCGGAGGAGTGATCGAGAGGTTGAGGGAGAATGTTGAACCGCTACGGGTGTAGAGAGGATTATCGATAGAGTTACGGGACAGAGTCAAGCCCAGTACCAGAGAGTTTGATGTACCGTTGTTCATATAGTAGAGGTAGTCCCAATTCTTGAGGTAGTACCAGTTGTAGCCGAGTTCGGCGGTGAAGGTGAAGTAGTCGTCGGGCCAGCTCAAACGTTTACCGAATCCGACGTTGATACCTACCATCTGGAGGACCTTGTTGGGGTCCAGAGAGGCCTGGTAGCTGTTCTGGTAGAGGTCGTTGTAAACATTTCCGTAGTTGTAGCCGTACATCGAGTAGCCACCACCCCAGAGGCTTGAGTTAGCCCAAGTGTTGTTGTAGTAAGAAGAGTTCACACCGGTCTGACGGCTGTAGTAGGCCGAAACGGAGAGTGAGTTCGGACGTTTTCCACCGAACCAGGGATCGAGGAATGAGATGGCGTAGGACTGATAGTATCGAGCATTGGTCTGTGCGCTGATCGAGAAAGTCTGACCTTCACCCTGGGGAATGATACCGCGATATGTGGAGGGATAGAAGAGGTTCTTAATCGAGAAGTTTGTGAACTTGAGCTGTAGCTTACCGATGATACCGGTCTGACCCCAACCGAGAGAGAATTCAATCTGGTCGTTAGCCTTTGATTCGAGGTTGAACACGATATCGACGGTACCGTTTTCCTCGTTTGGCTGGGGCTGGATATCCATATTTTCTGGATTGAAATGACCGGTCTGAGCGATTTCGCGAGCCGAACGCATAAGGTCGGACTTGCTGAAGAGGTCGCCGGGTCGTACGCGAAGTTCGCGTCGGATTACCTTTTCGTAGAGGCGGTCGTTACCGTTGATGATAACGTTGTTGATTCGTGCCTGTGGACCTTCCATCATTCTCATTTCGAGGGAGATAGAGTCGCCGTCGACTTCCTTTTCGATAGGAATGAGCTGGTAGAAGAGGTAGCCGTTGTCCATATAGAGGTTGCTGACTGCATCTTCGTCGGTATTGAGGCGCTTGTCCATGAGTTTCTGGTTGTAGACGTCGCCGGTCTTCATGCCGAGATATGAGTCGAGGAGCTGACTGGGATATATGGTATTACCGACCCACTGTATATCCTTGATATAGTAGCGTTTACCTTCGTCGACGGTGATGAATACGTCGACGTTCTTATCGTCGTAGGGTACTACGCTGTCGGCGACGATTTTAGCATCGCGGTAGCCTTTTTCGTTGTACTTTTCGAGGATTCGGTTAAGGTCGTCCTGATAGTCGGTTTCGACGAACTTTTTCTGCTTGAAGAGGTTCAGAATCTTGCCCTTTTCATTGGTCTTCTTCATGGTGCGCTGGAGAGCGTTGTCGGAGAGCACCTCGTTACCGTCGATATAAATCTTATGTACCTTCACCTTGTCGTGGCGGTCTACGTCGATGTCGACGATTACCTCATTTTCATTTGAGAGGTCATCGCGGAGGTTAATTTTGACGGTTGCATTACCGAAGCCCTTGTCGGTGTAGAATTTCTTGACAATTAAAGTGGCACGGTTAATGATGTTCTGTGTGATGGTGTTGCCTTTGACCAGGTTTAGACGATCCTGCAACTCCTTGATTTCGCCTTTCTTGACACCGATATAGTTGACGGACGCAATACGGGGTGAAGTACGGAGAGCTATGCGAATCCACGCCTTATCACCGACGGTTTTCACCAGCTCAATTCGTGCCTGGGAGAACAGGGTCTGACGCATTAGTCGCTTAGAGACTTCAGAAATTTCATCGCTTGGAATTCTCAAACGATCTCCCACCTTGATACCGGCATAACCCAGAACCAGCTCGTCGTCGTAATGCGGAGCACCGGTAATCTCGATGCCTGCAATTTCGTAAGAGCGCGGCATAGTTGAATATATAACCGACGGGTTATAGATAGTGTCGTTAGAAACCTGAGCGCTGATTTTTGCCGAAAAGAGGAGGCAAACAGCCGAAAGGATGATTAATATCTTTGATTGCATAGTGAAGAATGATCGGTGTGAGAGGCTTAAGAATTTGTTACTTGCTCGCCAGTTAGTCCGAATCGACGTTGGCGCTGCTGAAACTGAGCTATATGCCTCCTGAAGTCATCGGGGGTGTAGTCGGGCCAAAAAGTAGGCGTAACGGCCAGCTCGGTGTAAGCTAATTGATATAGAAGGAAGTTGGACACACGCATATCGCCGCCGGTTCGAATGAGTAAATCGGGGTCGGGCATATCGGCGGTGGCCAGAGCTTTATGGAAGGTTGCTTCGTCGATGTCGTCGGCTTTGAGGGTGCCCTGCTCCACCATCCGTGCAATTTGGCGGACGGCGCGGATTATTTCCCAGCGCGAGGAATAGCTGAGGGCGAGCACGAGAGTGAGTCCGGTGCAGTGAGCGGTATCGGCCATGCACTTTTGGAGGCGCTCCAGCGTTTGGCGTGGCATACGATCGGTGTCGCCGATTGCCGTAAGCCGGACATTGTTCTTAATCAGGTCGGGAGTTTGGCGCTCTATTGCAGTGACAATGAGCATCATGAGCGTATCCACTTCTTCCTTGGGCCGATTCCAGTTCTCGGTAGAGAATGTGTAAAGTGTGAGATACTTGATTCCAAGGCGTGAAGCCTCTTCGGTGATTCGGCGCACGGTTGTGACGCCTTCCACATGTCCGGCGCTGCGATCCAATCCTCGCGCCTGAGCCCAGCGCCCGTTGCCATCCATGATGACGGCCACGTGAGCAGGTACGCGATCGGAATCGATGATGATATGTTCGTGTTCAGTCGACATAATGGCAGGTTTCACACCGTTTTCCGAATTCGTATGACACACCTATGGTGAGACGCGAAATCCAGTCGGTATTTTTATAAAAAGCAGTTTTAATCTGATTCAAATCGGCCAAATCCTTACCGTCGATATGGTCGGAGAAGGCTTTGGTGAAAGTGAATTCTATTCCGATATTAAGACGTTCCTTAATCTTGTAACGCACTCCGGCACCCATAGGAATCATCGGGGCCACGGAAGTGTTACCGCCTGATGATGAGAGACATGCGCCCAGTCCGACGGTGAGATATGGCGACCATCTGCGGAGGCGCTTGTAGGTTTCGCCGATGCCGTAGGGGAAAAAGTTGAATTCGGCTCTGCCTTCGATGGAGTATACCATCGACGAAAACGAGTATTCGGCCATATCGGGCAGGACGTTGTTCATGTCGGCAGTGTTGCCGCTGAGGCTCATTCCAGACGCGATTGCCCGAATTGCCCAACGAGTGTCGGGGATATAGCGGAAGGAAAGTTGACCGTCAAAACCGGGATGTTTCATGAAATTGGCTCGGTTTGCATCACCGATATAGCCTGTCATTCCGAGATCGACACCCAGGTCAAATTTATAGGGGGCAGACTGGCCGAAGATATTCACTCCCGCGGACATAGCCAAAGCGGCGACCACGGCTATAGCCGTTCGCCAAATACTTTGGGTCGATATCCCGGGAAATTGAATCATTAAATCAGGGGTTTGAAAGTCATGCGGTTAAGAGTTCCACGCCATACCTTATTATATAAGGCACCTTGCATATCCACACCTCCGAAGATGTAGATGTAGGGGCACTCCCATTCCTCGACGGGTCGTGTGGCGCGGGAGGGGTACATGGTGGTGGAGTGCACGAAACCTTGGGCGTAAGTACCGATGGTCACCTCGGAGGGGAGCTGTACGCTTTCGCTCCCTTCGTACCATGTCATGCCGAAGTCCTTGGTCATGTAGACGGTGGTGTTCAGGTCGGAGCCATTAGAGCCACCAAAGGCCATGAATACGCTCAGTTCGGTAGCCACCAACATATTATTTATATTATATGTGTAGAAGGGGACAACGGTCATACCCTCTACGCCTTCGGGCAGCCCGGTGTTGCTCACTTTCACCCATCCGGTGCCGTCGAAGCCCCAAGCGTGGTTTGTGAGTGTGCCGTCGGCTTTTTGTCCACCCAAAATGACGCATTGTGCCTCGGAGGCCATAGCGGCCTTGTAAGAAACAGGCTCCGAAGCTCCTTTCACGGGCATATCAGCAGGAATCGGACAGGAGAAGGAGGCAGGATATTGCTCGAACACATAGTTTCCGGCGTCATCCAAGGCTGCGCCGCCTATATTTCCGATGCAGTCGCCGTAGATATACTTCCAGCTACGACCCGTATCGGTCCATGTGGACGCATCGTCGGTTTTGTAGAGTTTTCCTTGATTATCAAGAATATAGAGAGATTCGCCTGAAGCTGCAAAAGTCGTAATATCGGCATTCTGCGGAAGTGTGACGGTGGTGTATGTCCACGAGTCCATCTGCTGCGACTGAGTGTGTGCGAGGCAGTATGCAGAGCCGTCGGTTGAAAGGCAGTAGGTGCCCTTATTATTAGCTACGGTTCGCTGGGCGGTGATGTCGGTGAGTTTTGTGGGGATAGCGCTGAAAGCCGATTCGCCCCAGCTCAGGGAGTCGGACTTAACTTTGTGGACATTGACAGTCACATTATAGTCACGGCTGAAATTTCCGCTTGGCGACACCACAGTAAGCACGACCGGTCCATTGGAGAAATCGATTGTATCGCCGGGGTTTTCGAGATAGTTGGTTACAGTGTCTCGTCCCTCGGAGTTGCGGAATTTCAGTGAGATGCCTTGCGAATTATCCACGGCGGTGAGCACCGGCACAAGTTTGCTGATATTGGTACCGCATGGCATGGAGTCGGCATTGAAAATTTCGCCTCGCACCAAATCGATGGAGAAGAAAACGGTGTCCAGGCGAGCCATTACACTCGTATCCGACGAAAGGCTGAAACTGTACACAATAGTGTCGGACGAATCCGGCTCAGTTATGATTGTGTCCTCGTTGCAAGCTTGCGACAAGCACAGCAGGCAAGCGGCCGACAAGGCATATATTGATAATTTCTTCATTTAGGATATGATATTTCAAGGTGCAAAATTAAAACTTTTCCGCGACATAGCCACTCCCCGAGGTGCTTAAAATGTTATAAATAATAATATTTAGGTGTTTTTAACGGAGATGTTAAATGGAATGACGCTTTTTTTCAATTTTCGCAGTCCGAGAGCCCTTCCTACCGAGGATTAAGTTCAATCACTTCGCAATCGGTCATTTGGTCACCGTCGATTGTAAGCCTGACGATGGTCCGAACCCTGTGCCATCCCTGCCGACCGGCGGCTCCGGGATTGATATGCAGCACGTTGAGGGTTGGGTCGAACATCACCTTTGTGATATGTGAATGGCCGTCGACCATCAGTCGCACACCTTCTCGGCGAATAAGTGCCGGAATTCCTCTCTGCCAACGTCCGGGATAGCCCCCAATGTGTGTGAGGGCAACCCGTACGTTTTCCACATCGAACACATCCAGCTCGGGGCAAAATCGACGCACCGGACCCGAGTCGATATTACCGCTGACGGCATGCACCTCGGCAGCCAACTCACGCATATGCTCCACGATTGATATGTCGCCAATATCTCCGGCGTGCCAAATCTGGTCGCACTCACCCAAATATATATCGAGGGAGTCGTCCCAGTAGCCGTGAGTATCGCTTAGAATCCCTATCCGGGTCATATGTAATCAATTACGATACAGGGGAATACAATCGGTAAGATAGCGGCGCACCTCGCCCCAGGGGAATATCGTGTCGGAGTCACCTTTTCGGAGGGCAACCGGTTGCTCATTGAGTTCTATGCGGATGTAGTAGCGTCCGCTTTTGGGAGCCTGAAAGAGGATAAACTGAACATTTGAGGCCATTGGCACCACGTCGAAATCAAGCCAATGCTCGTCGACCGTGTCAAAATAGTTAGTGAGGTAATAGCAACCGGGCAGACGGAGGAGGCTCACCAGGGGCATAACCGTTTCGGCGTGTCCGAATCTCAGCATAGCCGTTGTGGTAGTGTTCGCACCGTTGATGAAATTGTCGGTGGTTTCGATAATATTCTGCACAAGTGCGGATGCTATATCAGCAGGCACGGAAGATACCGTGGTACCGGTACGCTGAAGATATTGCCTGAGGTTGAAGCAACTCCAAAGCGCGTTGGCCTCAGCCACGGTGAGATAGTCGGCCATAGGATTAGGAAGACTCATCGCGGAACATCCTGCCAGCACATAGTATTCTATCAGTGATAACTCACGGGCCTCATTCTCATCTGCAAACGGGTATGCCTCGCCCAGTACGCGCTTAATGGGGGCTGTGGGAGCGGTTGCATCGAAATAAGCCTTATATGGAGGCTCCCAAACCTTATTCTTACGGAAGTCGAGATAATCGCGGTCGATATCGAACGGACGCATCAAGGCATTATTTATATGTCCTGTAGAGGTGGTGTATGTTACATTATTATTGAGCTTATCCAGCTGATGCACAAAGGAGTACATACTCATCATAGCTCGCGGAGAATAGCTTGACAAAGCCTGCACCACCGCACCTTTCCGGAACACCTCGGTGTAGTTGGCAAACATACGGGCAGCGATACCGGCCTGCTCAGCCATCCCCAGCGAATCCAGCGCACCCCATCGCCCGTTGGACAAGCGAATCACCTGCTCATTGAGGGAGTTGAGCTGCTTACCCAGAGGTGTAATTGTTCCCAGAGAATCAGCCTTGTGCAAAGCCCTTCGGAGAGCCAGACAGTTTGCAGCCGATGCCGGATAGCGTGCACCATGGCGCCCTACATGATTGATAAAAACAGGCACCAGGGAATCAGGATATTGAGCCACGCGGTCGATAGTGGGATAGGGGGTGAGTGAACCTTCGCACTGCGTATAGCTATAATCAGTGGCAAAGAGCGCTACTACCGCCATCAAGAGCGTAAAGGAAGATAAAAATCGCTTCATGGTAATTGAAAATTGGATTCAGCACAAAGATAAACAAAAAACATCGTACCTACAAATAAAAGACGCTTAACACCAATCCTGCATCAAAATCCAAAAATTTTATTTATCTTTGCCGTGTTAATATAGTATCAAATGGATCGATCGGTAATTTTCAGATTCGTTATATTGGGCATTCTATGGCTCGGACTCGTAGGTTATATAGTGACACACAGTCGCTTTACGGCCTACACAGCCTTTATAATCGTGGCGTCCGCGATCATTATTTTCGTGCCTATGTATAAAAAATATGTACGCAAATGAAAGAAAACGCCGAATCACTACTCAGCCACATAGATTCGCCTGCGGATCTGCGCAAGCTCACACCCGAGCAACTACCTCAGGTGTGTGCCGACATCCGTCATCACCTTATACATTCCCTGTCCTCCAATCCGGGTCATTTTGCCTCCAGCATGGGGGCGGTAGAGCTCACCGTGGCTCTGCATTATGTGTTCAACACGCCCTACGACCGCATAGTTTGGGACGTCGGGCACCAGGCATATGGTCACAAATTGCTCACCGGACGACGGGAAGCCTTCAGTACCAACCGCACTCTCGGCGGCCTGAGCGGATTCCCCAATCCGCGTGAAAGCGAATACGATACTTTTGCTGCCGGTCATGCCTCAAACTCCATTTCCGCCGCACTGGGAATGGCCGTTGCCGCGGCAATAAACGGCGACGAACCCAAGCGGAATGTTGTGGCTGTAATCGGTGATGCTTCAATCAGCGGAGGATTGGCCTTCGAAGGTCTCAACAATGCAGCCAACACCCCCAACAATCTACTAATAATCCTCAACGACAACGATATGAGCATCGACCGCAATGTAGGATCGCTCAACTCATATCTGGCGCATCTGACCACGTCGAGGCTCTACAACGACCTGCGTTACAAGCTGTACAAGCTGTGCCGCAAGCTACACATAGTGGGTGATTCCGGCAAAGGAGCCCTACTCAGATTCAATAATAGCCTCAAGGCTCTGCTCAGCAAGCAGCATAACATATTCGAGGGGCTTAACATCCGATATTTCGGCCCCTTCGACGGCAACGATGTCACTACCATTGTACGCGTACTGAATGACATCCGCGATATGGAGGGCCCCCGCATTCTGCACCTCAAGACAGTCAAAGGCAAGGGCTATGAACCGGCCGAGAAAGACCCCGCCTCCTGGCATGCACCCGGCAAATTCGACCCCGAAACAGGTCGCCGCGTCGCCCAGGACGCTCCCACCGACGCACCACGCAAATTTCAGGATGTTTTCGGCAACACCCTGCTGGAATTAGCCGAATCCGACCCCAAAATCGTGGCTATCACTGCGGCGATGCTCTCCGGCACCTCCGTGGCAACCATGCAGGAGGTATACCCCGAGCGGGTATTCGATGTGGGCATTTCGGAAGGGCATGCCGTCACCTTCGCCGGCGGTCTGGCCAAAGAAGGTCTCAAACCCTTCGTGGCAATCTACTCCAGCTTCCTCCAGAGAGCCTACGACCACATCATCCACGATGTGGCCCTCAACAACCTGCCGGTGACATTCTGCATAGACCGCGCCGGCCTCGTGGGCGAGGATGGAGCAACACATCACGGAGCCTACGACCTCGCTTACCTGCGCACCATCCCCGGTATGGTGATCGGCGCTCCGCGCAACGGAAAAATCCTCCGAGACATGATGTACACGGCGGCCAACACTTCCCACGGCCCCTTTGCCATACGCTACCCGCGCGGAGGCAAGCTCACCGACGACAACGAAGCCATGAGCCTGATAGAACCTGGCACCGGCGAGCAGTTGCGCGAGGGAACCGATGTTGTGGTGCTATCAATCGGAATCGCTGCTGATGATGTAGCCAAAGCGGCGTTCGAGGCCTCACAAGCGGGAATCTCCGTAGCACACTACGATATGCGCTTCCTCAAACCACTGGATGAACAAATCCTGCACAAGGCAGCAGAAAGCGGCAAACCCATCATCACCGTGGAGGACGGTACCGTGCTCGGAGGCCTGGGCGACGCTGTTGCTCAGTGGATGGCCGAAAACGGATATACCAACCAAATCCACATGATAGGTATACCGGATAAATTCATCCCCCAGGGCACCCCGGACCAACTCAAGCATCTGGCCGGAATCGACTCCGATGCAATTCTAAAGAAAATAAAGGACGTTTCAGCTGTAGAAAACTAATGAAAATCGTTATAGCCGGTGCCGGAGAAGTAGGTTCTCACCTCGCAAAGCTCTTCAGCAATGAAGATCAGGACATTACGCTCGTGGACGACGACTCCGAGCGTCTTGGCATCATGGATGCCAACTACAATCTGATGACCGTTGAAGGCGATCCCACCTCGTTCGGGGCTCTCAGGGAGGCCAATGCCGGAACTTGCGACATATTCATTGCCGTGACTCCGTTCCAGACCAACAATATCGTAGCGTGCTCCATAGCAAAAAAACTCGGGGCTCGCAAAACCGTGGCACGCCTGGACTCATTCGACTACATGGCGCCCAACAACCTCCCCTATGTGACAGCTATGGGCGTGGATAGGGTCATCTACCCCGAACAGCTTGCAGCGCAGGAAATTCTGCAATCGCTACGGCGCACATGGATGCGAAATTGGTTCGAAATCCACGATGGCAAGCTCATTCTGGTGGGCGTACGTCTGAATCCGGGATGCCCCCTGGAGGGTATGAAGCTTCGCGATTTCACCTATTCCAACCACCACTTCCACGTTTCGGCCATCAACCGCTCGCACCACACCATCATTCCCGGTGGTAACGACCACATGGAGGCGGGCGACATCCTCTACATAACCACCACCCGGGAGCATGTGAACGAACTAATCCCTCTGACGGGCAACATGGAGCACACCGTGCGCCGTGTGCTCGTGCTCGGAGGCACAAAGATTGCCCGCCGGCTGGTGAATATGGGTCGCGAGGAATTCAAATTCAAAATCGTGGAGCCCGACCGTAATGTGTGCCGAAAACTCACCAAAAAGTGCTACGATGCCGACATAATCAACGGCGATGGCCGCGACACCGACTTCCTAACCGAAATCGGTATCGAAGACATGGACGCGCTGGTGGCCCTTACCGAATCTTCCGAAACCAACATCTTCTCCTGCATCACCGCCCGCGACCTGGGCGTGCAGAAAACCGTTGCCGATGTGGAGAACATCCAGTTTCTGGCTCAGGCGGAGAAGTTGAATGTCGGCACTATCGTCAACAAAAAACTGCTGGCTTCGAGTTATATATATCAGTTGTTGCTTGACCAGGACTCCTCCACATCCAAATCGCTTGCGCTTACGGATGCCGAAGTGGCCGAGCTCGAAGTACGACCCGACTCCAGGATTACCCGCGAGGCGGTCAAAGACCTCGAACTCCCTCGCGAAATGACGCTCGCAGGGCTCTTCCGCAACGGCGAAGGTATGCTTATATCGGGCAACACTCAGATGCAACCGGGCGATAAGGTGCTCGTGTTCTGCCTGGCGGGTGCTCTGAGCAAAGTTGAACGTCTTTTTAAGAACTGATGAAAGAACGACGACCGCTACTGAATCTGCGTATGCTGCTCCAGATTGTGGGGTGGCTTCTGATGATGGAATCGGTCTTTCTGATCATACCCACCATCACGGCCTTAGCCTACCATGAGGATATATGGAAAGGCTTCTTGGTCACCACCCTTCTCACCGCCGGTGTGGGAATCAATCTGGCACTGAAAATCGAACCGACCAACCGCCACCTTGGCAAGCGCGAAGGCTTCCTGCTCACCGCAATGGTGTGGGTGGTATTCTCCATCTTCGGCCTCATCCCGTTCATGTACGGGGCGCGGCACTTTAACGTGACAGATGCTTTCTTCGAGGCCATGAGCGGCTTCACCACCACCGGTGCAACCGTATTTCCGTCCGACATGCCCATTGGGCACGGCATCCACATCTGGCGCGCCATGATGCAGTGGATCGGAGGTATGGGAATCATTCTGTTCACGCTGGCATTATTGCCTATGCTCAACTCTTCGGGTGGTATGCAGATGTTCAACGCCGAAGTCACCGGCATCACCCACGATAAAATTCGCCCTCGTGTGAGCGAAACGGCAAAAAGTCTCTGGCTGGTCTATATAATCCTCACCCTTGTGATGATATTCCTCCTATGGTTAGGCCCCATGAACCTGTTCGACTCCATATGCCATGCCTTCGGAACACTGTCGACCGGCGGCTATTCCACCATGCCCCAAGGGATGAGCTTCTGGGGCGATTCTCTCTACATTAAACTTGTAGTGCTGGTGTTCATGTTCCTGGGCGGTATAAACTTCGGATTGATTTTCAAGTGCTCACGGGGCAACTTCAGGACTCTGAAGCAGAACAACGTGTTCCATGCTTATATAGGCGTAATCATAATCAGCACAATACTCTTTATTGTTGCGCTTTCTGTTGGCGGACATTGGAGCTCCACAAAGCATCCTGTCATCGACTCGCTCTTTCAGGTCGTATCCACCATCACCTCCACGGGCTACTCCCTGCTGAACATCTCCATGTGGGGTCCGTTCGTGGTGGGCATCACCTTCGTGCTTATGTTCAGCGGCGGTTGTGCCGGCAGTACGAGTGGCGGTGCCAAAATCGACCGCATGGTAGTGCTGGTAAAAAACAGTCGCAACGAACTTTACAAGGCTCTTTATCCTTATAATATATATTCGGTACAAATCAACGGCCGCGTGGCCGACCACGAGCTGGTCAACAAGGTCATTGCCTTCCTGTGCTTCTATGTGATGATTTTCAGCGTGGGAGGCATTGTGCTGAGTCTGTTCGGGATGCCGGTGGTTGATGCATTCTTCTCGGCATTCTCCTGCATTTCCAACACCGGACTGGATGCCGGCATCACCGGCTACGGTACCGATTTCGTAGGAGCTCCGGATATCTGCAAGTGGATTCTGGCCGGCCTTATGCTGGTGGGCCGTCTGGAAATTTACACTATCCTTATCCTGTTCACACCGGCTTTCTGGCAAAGATGATATGGCTAAACACAACGAAACAGGCACTTGGGGCGAACAATTAGCCGCTGACAAGCTCGAAAGCGAGGGCTACACCATCCTTGACCGCAACTGGCGCACCGGCTCGTTTGAAATCGACATCGTAGCGCGAAAGGAGAACGAGGTGGTGTTTGCCGAGGTCAAAACCCGCCGCGATAAGGAAGAGGACCCGCTGGAAGCCATCGATGCGCGCAAAATTTCGCACATGGCACGCGCAGCAGAGCTTTGGCTAAGCACTCACCATGAACCCTGGGTGCCTCGATTCGACCTGTTCGCCGTTCGCGGTATTCCCGATGACTATGATTTGGAGCATATACCCGATGCTTTCTACCCTCCACTAAAGAAATACTAATAACTTACAAATATGGACAAGCAAATTATCAAAGACAGAATAGCCGCCCTTCGCGGCAAGATGGCGAAAGCCGGACTGGCAGCGGTGATCATTCCCCAATCCGACCCCCATCTGAGCGAATACCTCGCTGCTCACTGGCAGGTGCGCCGTTGGTTCTCCGGGTTCACCGGCAGTGCTGGTGATCTGGTGGTCACTGCCGACAAGGCGTATCTCTGGACCGACTCCCGCTACTTCCTTCAGGCCGGCGAACAATTAGCCGACACGGGCATAGAACTGATGAAGGACGGCCTTGCCGACACTCCCTCCATCCAGGATTTCCTGGCTAAAAATCTTGCCAAAGGCAGCAAGGTGGGCGTGGACGGTATGCTCTTCAGCGTGCCCAAGATGGCCGACCTCCGAAAGGCTCTTGAAAAGCACGACATCAGCGTGGTGGATACCTTCGAACCCGCCGAAGGGCTCTGGCTCGACCGCCCTGCCCTCCCCGACAGCAAAATTTTCATCCACGATGTGAAGTACGCCGGAGTAAGCGCCGCCGACAAAATCTCCGACATTCTCGGCAAGGTGGTGGATGAAGGCGCCGATGCTACCCTTATTTCCGCCTTGGACGAAATTGCGTGGACCCTCAACATCCGCTGCAACGACGTTAAGCACACCCCCGTGGCCACGGCATACCTCTATTTGGGTAATGGCGGCAACGTTCTTCTTATCGACCCGGCCAAACTCACCGACGAAACTGTGGCTTACCTGAAGGCTCAGGGAGTGGAAACCGCACCCTACGACAGCATCAAAACCTTCCTCGCCGGTGTACCCGCCGAGCATGTGCTCATCAACCCCGCGCTCACCTCGGCAACCGTCCGCAACATTCTGGGCGACAAGGCTTACCATGTTGGAATCCACCCCGCCGCTTACTTCAAAGCCGCCAAGAACGAGGTGCAGCTTCAGGGCGTCCGCAATGCCATGGAACGCGATGGCGTGGCGCTGGTAAAGGCGTTTATGGAAATTGAGAAGCGTGTGGCTGAAGGCGTGCATACAACCGAGATGGACGTAGCAGAAATACTGCGTCGTCACCGCTCGGCCAGCCCGATGTTCTTCGACGAATCTTTCGGCACCATCGCCGGCTACGGTCCTCACGGAGCCATCGTGCACTATGAAGCCGACGAACATTCCAACTCCACTCTCGAACCACACGGCCTGCTTCTGATCGACAGCGGCGCACAGTACCTCGACGGTACCACGGACATTACCCGCACAATCGCCTTAGGCACTCCTACAGCCGAGGAAAAACTCCACTTCACCTTGGTGATGAAAGGCCACATTGCCCTTGGCACTGCTATTTTCCCTGACGACATCCGTGGCGCACAGCTCGACGCCCTGGCTCGCCAGTTCCTCTGGAAACACGGCATGAGCTATCTCCACGGCACCGGTCATGGCGTAGGTCACTTCCTGGGCGTACATGAAGGTCCGCAGAGCATACGTCTCAACTTCGTGGATACAATTCTCCGTCCCGGAATGATTACATCCAACGAACCCGGCGTGTACTGCACCGGTCTGCACGGAATCAGATGCGAGAACCTCGTGCTGACAGTGCCTAAGTTTGAAACGGAGTTCGGCAAATTCCTCTGCTTCGAAACACTTACTCTGTTCCCCTTCGACAACACACTGATGGACACCGAAATCCTCTCTCAGGAGGAAATCGAATGGTACAACCACTATCAGGCCACTGTCCGCGAACGACTCCTGCCCCATCTGACCGATGAAGCTGAAAAGAACTGGCTCATCGCCAAAACCCAACCAATTAGCAAATAAACTATGGCTCTGATTATTCCCCTGAGAGGTTTCACACCCAAATTCGGAGAGGACTGCTTCCTGGCCGAAAACGCAACCATCATCGGCGACGTGACCATGGGCGACGGATGCAGCGTGTGGTTCAACACCGTGCTGCGCGGTGATGTGAACACAATCACTATCGGCAACCGCGTCAACATTCAGGATGGTTCCGTGCTCCACACATTGTATAAAAAGAGTACTATCGAAATCGGCGACGACGTGTCAATCGGTCACAACGTGACCATTCACGGCTCCAAAATCCGCAACTTCGCACTCATCGGCATGGGAGCAGTGGTGATGGACGACGCTGAAGTTGGTGAAGGTGCTATCGTTGCAGCCGGATCGGTGGTGCTGAGCAGAACCAAAATCGGCCCCAACGAACTTTGGGGAGGCGCACCCGCCAAATTCCTCAAGATGGTAGACCCCGAGCAGGCTCGCGAAATTAACATCAAAATCGCAAAGAATTACCTTGAGTATTCCAAGTGGTACGGCGATAATCCCGAGTCCGCAAACCCTCAATAATTACACCCAAGTGGCTGTTCAGCCACGGCTCTCCCTTACCCGATTCAGTACGAATCGGGTAATTTTTTATATTTGAATTTGAGAAAGTTATCTTTTTTCTTACAATCAAAAGAAACCTATCGACTTCGGAGATACCGAGTTTGAGGAAGTGGATTTGGATCTTGATGTGTTAATCCAAGATATTAAAGCCCAACAGAGCAACAATAATATTGAGAACCATTAAAATAATCCAATACACAAGAATTCGCAGGATTACAGATAGCCATTTAGAGGACACTCTCTTTTTAACAAATCTGTCCACCGGCTGACATATAAATCCGATAATAATACAATCTATTAGTATTGCTAACCACATATTTTTTGAAGTCCTTAATTTTTTCCGCAAAGATACGAATTCCATGACTTCTTCTCACTCTCGTGTCGGGTGTATCTTGAAAATCGTGTCCCTTTACCAACTATTCAACGAATTGTTGCACAAATTTTTGCAGAAAGATTTGGTAATAAAATTTCTTTTTTGTAATTTTGCCCCGCTAAACCAAAAACAGAAAACAAAAAAGCTCAAAATAAAACATGATCATCGTACAAGTAAAGGAAGGCGAACTCATCGAACGCGCCCTCAAGAAATTCAAACGCAAATTTGAAAAAACCGGAATCGTAAAAGAACTTCGTAGCCGTCAGGCATTCCAGAAGCCCTCTGTAACCAACCGCAAGAAAATGATGAAGGCGGTTTACGTGCAGCAGCTGCGTTCCGTAGAGGAATAATCGCCCCAACCGACAAACGATAACACCTGTTCGGTGTGAAGCCACAAGCTTCACACCGTTGGTGCTTGTGCATACTACCTATGTTTCAGTAAGTATTGTTCGTCTGTATTCATTTGCACAGCAATTTATTTTTTCGTACCTTTGGAAGTGCGAGTATGAATACACCTTAAATCCATTGATTTCACCATGAAAGGAAAGAAATTGCTATTGCTGCCAATGGTGGTTATTATGTCCTTAATAATCTGCCACGCAGAATCTTACCGATTGAAAATAACCGATGCCACCGATCACATTCACTACTTCGACCTCGACAACAGCCTGACGTTGGAAGTTGAAGGAGCAACCCTGAAGGTTTCCGCAAGCGATGGTCAAGCCGAGATATTGCTCTCCGACCTGAAATCCTACGCCTACGAGAAGGGGTCTTCAGCTCTGGAGACTGCAACTTCCGGCAATTTCAGCATCTCTCCCGAAGGCATCAGCTACACCGCGGCCGACGATGCTGTCCACACCTATGCAGTGCACAATATGGCCGGAATGAAAGTGGACGGCGGGGAATTCCGCAATGAATTACACATCGTTTTCGCTCAACTCACACCCGGCACCTACATATTCTCGACCGACGCCGTTTCTCCAATAAAATTTGTGGTGCGATGAAGACCCGATGCCTCATTTTTGCGTTGCTGGCAGCCGCTTCTGCAACTGCACAGACCAATATTTCCGTTTACCGAAACGATAAAACTTTCAATCAGATAAAACTCGACGCCGGTGAGAAAATTTCCCATCAGGTGGAGGGCGAAAAACCTGTGGTGGCCTTCAACGATTGGATATCGGGCCCGCAGGAAATGCCGCTTTCCGCTGTGGATTCGTTCGTGGTAAGGCAGGTCGACGTTCCTGCGGTGTACATCAATCTCACCAACTACCCAGACGCTACCGTTTTGTGGGACAAGGAGTTATATCTGGATGCTACCATCGCCATAGACGGAAACGGCTACACCGACGACCTCCCGGTCACATCCCTGCAGGTCAAGGGTCGAGGCAATTCCACCTGGATGATGCCCAAGAAACCCTTCCGACTGAAATTCCCCAAAAAGACGGCGCTTTGCGGCATGAAGAAGGCCAAGAGCTTCGTGCTGCTGAACAACTACATCGACCAGTCGATGATGCGTAATGCCATCGCAATGTGGGTTGCCCGACGTCTCGGTGTGCCCTACGCCAACTCCATGATTCCCTGCAATGTATTTCTGAACGGCCACTACGTCGGGGCGTACACCATGTCGGAGAAAGTGGGCATAAATTCAGGCAGCGTGGATATCGACGAATCCACCGGAATGCTCTTCGAACTCAGCAAAGAATTTGATGAAAAGTACAAATTCCGCTCCAAGCTGGGCAATCTTCCCGTAATGGTGAAGGATCCGGACTTCGACGAGCTCTACGAGGACGAGCCCGAAGGCCTCACCCCGGAAGAACGCCTGAAACTCTGGCAGGACGATTTCAACAACGCCGAGAGGATGGTATATGGCGGTCGTGGTGCCGAGGCCTTCGACATAGAGAGCGCTGTGAATTACATACTGCTCTACACCTTTATCCGCACCAACGAACTTAATCATCCCAAAAGCTGCTACATTCACAAATTATCGTTGGAGGCCGGCCAAAAGTACATTATGGGACCCGCATGGGATTTCGATGTAGGGTTCAACTTCCTCGGACCCGTGGGAAATTCCTATTCCGCCGCCGGGCCCAACTCTGAAATCAATGTAATTCCTCTGTTACAAAAATTGATGGAAACTCCGGAGTTCAAAGCACGTTATGCCGAGCGCTGGAAGGAATTCCGCCAAGAAATGTTCCCCGACCTGCTCGAGTTCTTCGACGCCTATGCAGCCTTGATTGCCCCCTCCGCCAAATACGACGGACTGCGGTGGCCAACCGCCGGCGTGTTCGATGGATGGGCCTACAAACTCACCACCTTCGACTTCCACACTCAGGCCTCCGCACTGCGCAAATGGCTCATCGATAGAGCTAAATACCTCGACAACAGAATAAAATGACCTCGCGCCTGCTCTCCATACTTCGTTTTTACCTCTCCGTTTTGATGGCAGCCACTGCCATCACTGCGGTTGCGCAATCCAATATTGCCATATACCGCAACGATGGAGAGTTCAATCAACTCAAGCTCGAATCCGGGGCAAAAATCAACCACACCGTTGGAGAGAATACCCCTCGGATTCACATACACGACTGGCTGCGAGGTAACACTTCAATTCCTGTCGCTGCAATCGACAGCTGCGTAATGCGCCAATACGATATTCCTGCGCTCTATATCACATTGACGGATTACCCGGATGCCGATATGCTGTGGGATAAGGAATTATACCTCAAAGCCAAAATCGCATTGCAAGGCAACGGCTACTGCGACGACCTGCCGGAAACATCCGTTCAAGTGCGTGGTCGAGGCAACACCACATGGAGTATGCCCAAGAAACCAATGCGCATCAAATTCTCGAAGAAAACTTCTGTGGCAGGGCTGAAAAAGAGCAAAAATATGGTTCTGCTCAACAACTATGTCGACCCCACCTTGATGAGAAATGTCATATCCATGTGGCTGGCCCGCCGTCTGGACATTCCTTATGCAAATTCCATGGAGCCATGCCATGTTTTTGTCAACAACAATTACGCCGGAGCCTACACCATGACCGAGAAACTTGGCATCAACTCCGGTAGCGTGGACATAGACGAATCGGTGGGAATGCTGTTCGAAATAAGCAGTGAGTTTGACGAAAAATATAAATTTTACTCGGACTCATTAAATATGCCCGTGATGGTCAAAGACCCCGATTTCGACGAGCTCTTCGAGGACGAGCCCGAGGGTCTTACCCCCGACCAGCGCCTGGCACTATGGCAGAAGGATTTCAACCGAGCGGAAGCACTGGCAATTCAGGGCAAAGGGGCCGAAGCCTTCGATATGGAAAGCTTTACCCGCTACCTCATGCTCTACAACATCGTTGCAAATCACGAAATTGGCGACCTCAAAAGTATCTACATTCACAAAAAATCCTTGGGCGAGGACGAAAAATACTTTTTCGGCCCGGCATGGGACTTTGATGTTGCATTCAATTTCAATGATATTTCCAACGATTCCTACACCTCGCGTCCTCCGGAATTAGCATTGCATACCCCCACCCTTATGGGTCACCTGCTGGACACCCCCGAGTCACGGGCTATCTACTGCGAACTATGGGAAAATTTCAAAAATGAAATATTCCCTGAACTGCTCGAATTCATCGATAATTATGCCGCGCTAATCGAACCCTCCGCCAAGCACAACGGCCTCCGCTGGCCCACATCCGGCCCGCTCTACGACTGGGCCTACCACATCACGAGCTTCGACTTCCACTCCCATGTCGACCAACTCCGCGCATGGCTCATCGCCAGGGTCGAGTACCTGGACAAAAACTACTGATAGCCCGTATTCCCAAATGCACCACAACCCTATTCATCGGTTCGCGAAGCCTACGCCGCTCTAATCGACCGCATATCCGGCAAAGGCACTTGGGATAGCAACCCTTTTGTATTCGTATATGAATTTGAACTGGTTAAATAAGCAATGTTCCTCTACTTCACTATCGCGCTTATCAACGTATTCCTGCACATATTCCGCAGCATACTTGTAATAAAATCCTCAAAATTGAAAGCGAGTGCCGCCAACTGCGTATGCTACACATTTTCGGCAGTGGTAATCAAATTCATTGCCGAGGTAGACCTTGTGAGCGCGATAGTAGTACAGGCAACAACCAACTTCATAGGCTGCTACATCGCGATGTGGGCAGCAGAAAAACTGAAAACCCAAAACTAATGAAAGTCTACATCTCAATTCCAATGACCAGCGTAGACCTTGCCGAGCAACGTCTACGCGCAGAACGTTTGGACGAAGTTATCAGGGAACAAGCCTACTCGTCTGAGTCTTTTGGGAGCGGATTTTTATTTTCGGGGAATTTTTATTATTTTTGCGTATCAAAACTGAATATGATATGATTTCTCAAAAACTACAAGATGCGCTTAATGCGCAGATCAATGCCGAGCTTTGGTCGGCTTATTTCTATCTTTCGATGTCGATGTACTTCCAGAGTGAAGGACGTTCCGGCTTCGCAAACTGGTTCAAGGTTCAATTTCAGGAAGAGCAGGCTCATGCTGAAATCTTCATGAACTATCTCAATAGTCGCGGCGGTCGCGTGGTTCTTGAAAAGATCGACGCCGTAAAGACTTCCTGGAGCTCCGCACTGTCAGTTTTCCAGGATACTCTTGCCCATGAAGAGAAGGTGACTGCCATGATCAATGCCCTTTACGCCCTCGCAGAAGAGGAACATGACTATGCAACCCGTGGCAAACTTGATTGGTTTGTGTCCGAGCAGGTTGAAGAAGAAGAAACTGCCCGCGATATGATTGACCGCCTCAAGATGGTGGGCGACAACGGGCTTGCGCTGTACACTATCGACCAGGAGTTGGCTACCCGCACCTACACTGTGCCCGCTCCCTTGGCTGCCAAAGCCAACTAATAAACGGCTAACGACTTAAAAGAGCATCCGATTGTTTTTCAATCGGGTGCTTTTTGTGGTATAAATGGGAAGTCGTCTTGGAGGATTGAAAGAGTTTTGCTAAATTTGGAAGTGTAGAGAAAGTCGAAAACATGTGCTGATACGCATGTTTTCAAGCAATTTGAATGTATCTCCGTCAAGGCCGTCAGTAAAACTAATCTTCAATCATTATGAGAAGTATATTCCTTTCATTGTTCATAGCCGTTGTTTTCGGCATGACCTCCAATGCGCAGACCTTTCTTGAAACATTCGACACCAACACCTTCGGTTGGACCGAGAGTGGCCCCGATGGTTACTATGGTTCCTCGGTGATTGATAATGGCGTGATGACTCTCAAATCAAAAGGTGACACGAAGTTTTTGCGTTTTGCAGCAAATGCGCACGGGTTTGATAGAAATTCCGAGACTACCGCGTTTGAAACACACTGCTACGCACCCATCGATGTGGCGAAGCCATTTGAAATCGTTGCAAAAATCCAAATGGATAATCTTGACCTTGAGCGAGAAGCGGGCATAATTTTCAACTATCGCGATTTCGGCAACTATTATGCCTTTGTATTCGACAAGCAGACAGTTACATTCCTGCGGATGGCCGATAATTATTGTATAGGCAGTATCTCTCAGGATGTCAAATGGGATAAGGCAATCAAGGGCAAGCAGAATCAGGTGTGGAAGCTGGTCAGCGACAATGGCGACCTCCGGTTCTTTGTGAATGATGTGGAGATACTGATGGTCAAGTATATGCCGCTTGACTTTGCCGGCGTAGGTTTCTGCACCATAGGTAAGCAGACGCTGATTGTGGACGAGGTAATCTTCACGCAGAAATAAGTAGCTCTTATTCAAAAATAGATGAAGGAGGTAAGCACCTGCAACAGGTTCCTGCCTCCTTCTTGATTATTATTGGTAAGCCTTATTTGGACGCTTTGTATTCTTCGTAATATTCATCGAAGATTTCGCGAATTTTCTTACCGATTTCTTCGTAGTCCTCGGTGACGAGGTTTGCCTGCGAGGTGCGGATTGACCATACCGGACCATCGAAGCCTGAGCCGTTGAGCACTACCACGCCTTTATCGGCAGCCAGACGGATGGTTACATCCAGGGGCGCATGTTTTTGGGCGAGCCACTGAGCGAAGTCGTCGCCGTGGATTTTCTTTGCCCAAACCATGAAATCGATTTCGGCGTAGTATCCCACACGCTGATCGCTGTCGGGGTACTTGAAGCCGGTCGCTTTCCACAGAGCGTCGAGGCGTTCTTTAATCATCGCCTGCATCTTTTTCTTGAATTCGTCGTCCTTATCCACGAGGCATTTCAAGGCGAACAGGCACATCTGAATTTGCTGCGGTGTGCTCAGGCCGGCGGTGTGGTTCAGGGCAACCAGTCGGCTGTCGGCCACCAGACGGTCGATGAATTTGAGGCCGCCAACGTCGAGCGTAAGGGAGCCGTAACGGCTGTCGAGATCCTTGCGGTCGGCTTCGGGGAGATTTTTGATGAGCTTGTCGCACACATTATCCTTAGCGGCAGCGATTACGGCCAATCGCCAGCCGGTAGCCCCGAAGTATTTCGAGAACGAGTATACGCAGAGGGTATTGTAGGGCAGCACGTACATGAGGCTCTTGAAATCCTTGGCGAAGGTGCCGTATACATCATCGGTGATGATAATCAGGTTGGGATTATCCTTCTTAACTACGTCCACGATATAGTTCATATTATCATCGGAGAGCTTGAAGGATGGCGGGTTGGAGGGGTTGATGCAGCAGAGGAGCTTCACGGAGGGGTCACGAAGTTTGTCGAGTTCTTCGTTGGAGTAATTCCATGTGTGCATACCGTTCTTTTCCTCGTCGTTGGCACTGACAGTTACGACGTCGAATTTGAAGCGGTCCAGTTGCGGGATTTCGAGGTAAGGCGTGAAAAGCGGAGTCATCAGAGCAATCTTATCACCCTTTTCCACAAGGTGGTTTGCCTGGAGGGAATCGAAGAGGTAGCACATAGCCGCCGTACCGCCTTCAGTGGCGAAGTAGTCGTACTCCTGCCCGAAACCGGGAGCGCGGTTGCCCATTTCCTGAGCCATGTAGGCAGCCACGATGCGTTCGGCGTGGGTGAGCATACGGGGAGGTGTGGGGTACTGGTCGCCGATGATACCTTCAATCCATTCGAAGGCCAGTTCGTCGCGGTCGCATTTGAGGGTTTGGACGGCGTAGTCCCAGCACTGACGTGCCAGTGTGGCGCCGGGAGCCATAGCGTGGTCTCGCATGTAGTTTTCAAAAGCGTCGCCGAGGCCTTCGGATTTTTCGGGGATACCGGCAATTCCGGGAGCGGCCTGGTAGATGCGCTTGCACACATCCACGGCAAATGCACCCAAGAAGAAGAATGCATCGCGGGCATCGTAGGCAATCCAGTTGGGGTTTCCTCGACCGGCATTAAGGTAGGCATCAGCGCTTTTCTTTTCCTGACGCTTGGCCATTTCGATAAGTTCGTTTTTTATTTCGAAGGGACTCATCGTGCTGAGACGCTCTTCGTACTTTGTTGAGAATGGATTTTTAGCGGCCATATTATAATTATATATGTGTTATGAGTTATGTTTAAAAAGTTATGCACAGATTAGGGTTATTGCCACGCCCATCAGGATGAGCAGAGTGTTACCGATGGCGTAGGTAATGGTGTATCCCAGTGCCGGCACGGTGGAGCCGAGGGCGTCCTGGATAGCACCCAGGGAGGCGGTGGTTACTCGCGACCCGGCCACGCAGCCGAGGTTGACTGCCGGATGGAATTTGAATACGCGGTCGCCTACCCATATGCCGATGATAAGCGGTAGCGTAGTAGCGATTATACCTGCCAGCAGGAGTCCCCAGCCGGTTTGCTGGAGTCCGCTCACGAACGTCGGCGCGGCGGTGATACCGATTACGGCGATGAAGAGGTTAAGGCCTACATTGTTCATAAACCATACCGTAGATTCCGGAATTTGTCCGAAAGTCGGGTGCTTGGAGCGCAGCCAGCCCAGAAGCAAACCGGCAATCAGTGCACCGCCGGAAGTGCTGAGGCTCACGGGGATACCGCCAAAATGGATTGTGATAGCACCGATGAGTGCGCCGATGAATATACCGAACCCGACGAAAACCATGTCGGTAACCTTGGAAGGACGGTCGGCATAGCCTATGACCTTTGCCGCGGCGTCCACTTCTTTCTTGGTACCCATGAGAGTGAGCACATCGCCACCCTGAATTTTGGTTTGCAGAGCTACGGGAATGATAGCGCCAAGTCGGGTTATCTTGCTTACAATTACGCCTTTCATTTCAGGAATCTTGCGCAGGTCGGCAATCGTAATTCCGTCGGTAGCCTTTGAAGCTACCATCACGGGAATGCGTTCCACTGAGAAGGCCAGCAGTTCCACGTCGGCCACTTCCGGACCAATCCAACGCTCATCGCCTATGATATATTCGCGGCGTCCTGTAATTACCACAACATCACCGGTTTTGATGACTGTTGTTGGCTCGATATTTTCAACGATTTTGCCATCGATACGAGCGCGTTCCACGAAAATTCGCTTGCCATTATCGTTCAATTTAGCTTCTATGTCGGCCACAGTCATGCCTTGAGCAAAAGCTTCGTCCTGAGCCTTGAATGCTCGGTACACCACCGGAGTGCCGGCGATTACGAATGAGGGGTCGGTCGACTCGGCCGAAGTGCCCATCTCAGCCTCCAGTTCGGCAGTCTGCTGGCGAACCTTCTTTATTCCGCCCAGCATCATGGGGCCGATATAGCTCAGAATATAGGCAGATCCGATTGTACCGAAGATATAAGTTACGGCATAGCACACGGGAATGATGTCGGTCCAGGCTTTCTGGTCGGCCGCGGAGGCATTCATGGTGGAGATTGTGTCGCCGGCTACGCCAATCACAGCCGAAATTGTCTGTGCTCCGGCAAAGAGGCCGGCGGCTTCGCCTGCGTTATAGCCGAACAGTAGTGCCACTGCCACGGTCACACCCATGCAGATGAAACACATCACAACTGCAAAAATAACTTGCTTGAGACCCGAGCCTCGCATTGCGCGGAAAAATTGCGGTCCAACGCTGTAGCCAATCGCGAAGAGGAACAGCAGGAACGAAACCGACTTCAACGGGCCGGGAATAGGAATATCCAGCTGACCCACGAGCACACCTACAAGCAGCACTGATGTTACAGTGCCCAGCGAGAAAGTTTTGTATTTGAGCTTTCCTATAAGAAAGCCAAGACCCAGCGTCAAAAAGATAGGAATTGCCGGGTTCGAGCGAAAAGTATCTATTATCCAATTCATAGTGAGAGGAGGTTATATATAATTAAAACTCCATGTGACCGATAAGGTTCAAGGAGAACGTCTTTTTTGCAGAGTCAAAAAAATTTACTAACTTTGAGGCCTGATGAAACGCACTCGTAAAAGCTACAGGAATCCGGCTCGTTACCGCCTTGAGTTCATTAAGGAAAACACCCTTAATGTGCTATGGAGCGTGCGAATGACACCCCTGCGAGTGTGGCTCACTTCCGCTCTGATAGTTGCCGCTATTGGTGCATTGATTTGGCTGATAATGAGTTACACGCCTTTGCGGCGACTCGTTCCGGGAACATTGAGCGGCGACCTGCGGGCTCGCTATATCGAGCTGACGCTCACCGTCGACTCTCTGGAGCAACGAGCCGCAGTCTCCGATGCCTATCTTGCCAATATACAATCAATTCTTACCGGAGATATACCCGAAACAACTCCTACTGAAGCTCCTCAGCTGGCCGTTGCCGACTCGCTGCTGGAGGCTTCCGAGGCGGAACGAGCGTTTGTGCAGCAATTCGAGGAGCAGGAGCGATTCAACCTGTCTGTCCTTGCTCCTATTGCAGCTGAGGGCATGGTTTTCACAACACCAGGTAATGTGGCGGAAGTTCGTTCTCTCCCGGGAGCGGGTCGCGCTGTCGAGCTGGTTATTCCCCGTGGTGGCGCTGTCAATTCGGTCTACCGCGGTACTGTGGTGAGTGTGGTGCCCCGACCCGACGGACTGTCGGACATTACAATTCAGCATCCCAACGAATTCCTCACGGTGTACTCCGGCGTTCATGATGTTTTTGTGGAAAAGGGCTCAAAAGTGGTTGCCGGTCAGCGAATAGCCCATGCCGATGCCAATCCTCTGCGCTTTGAGCTGTGGCATAAAGGTTCGGCTCTGGATAGCCGGGAATATATAAGCATGGAACCATGAGGATATTATACTTTTGGCCCTCGGCTTTAGTGGTGGCTTTTATATTGTATGCCACATTATCTTCAGCTCCCACTGCCGACATTTCCCTGATGCTTTTCCCCTATGCCGATAAGCTGATTCATGCCATAATGTTCGGAGGGCTCACCGGTGCCGTCGCCTTCGACTGCCGTCGCTCCGGAATGTCGTTGACCCGCCCGCTAATGTTGGCTATTGCAGCCTGTGTGGCTGTATTCGGTGCACTGGATGAGTTTGCGCAGGCTTTATTGACTGAAGTTCGCTCGGGCGACGGATTCGACTGGCTCGCCGACGTAGCCGGCATACTCGTGGCATATTTCTCCGCTCCGGTAGTGATAAACCGCATCATTCGCAAAAAGTAATCGACTGTGTTTCGATAGGAATTTGTGGTATAAGCGTATAGCCCCGGGTGAAGCGAACCCGGAGGCAACAAATCCCACCTTAACTTTGCCCTCAAAATAAAGATAAATCGAGATTAATCAGCCTGTTGTACGGCCCCCCAATCCAAGTAGGAGTAATCAACGAAACCGGAGCCCCACAAATAATCATAATCGAACTGGAACAAGCTGATAACCAACAAGAAAAATGTAGGGACGCTCGTTCCGAGCGTCCTTTTGACTCGCCAACGCCCCCGCCAAAAGAGCGACGAAAATAGCGGTAGCCGCAACCGCCCTAAGAACAAGACAAGCAAAAGGATTAAAAAGCGCCCCGCAAAAGCAACACCGCGCAAGCGGTACTTTGTCTTTGGCCCCGAGCTTCAGCTCGGACTATACAAAGAGAGCGAATCCCACAGCGCCTGTCTAAGCCCCGGGCAAAGGCTCAGGGGTACACTGCGGCAAAGAGTACATTGACATTATGGGATAATAAAAAATGAGTATTGCAGAACATCCGAAAAAGGAGTTGTGCAACACCCTCCTTTCGACATATTTGAAGAACTGATGTGTCAAAAATTACATCAAGTTACAAATTTCAAAATAGGATAGAAAAATGAAAACCTGTAATCATAGTGGAGGTTTATGCTGGCAGGTGTTGCTTTTTATGGTGGAATTTTGTATCTTTGCGAGTTGAAACAGTAAAGTTACATTTCCAATGGAAAAGCAATACAAGCGTACTCTCATTACCACCGCTCTCCCCTATACCAACGGCCCCGTTCACATCGGCCATCTTGCCGGCGTGTACGTTCCCGCCGATATTTATGCCCGCTACCTTCGACTGCAAGGTCGCGATGTTACCCTCGTCGGCGGCAGCGACGAGCATGGGGTGCCTATCACTCTGAAGGCTCGCAGCGAGGGGGTTACTCCACAAGATATAGTCGACCGTTACCATAAGCTCATCAAAGAATCTTTCGAAGGACTTGGTATTTCGTTCGATATTTACAGCCGCACCACTTCGGATATTCACCACGACACGGCCTCGGAATTTTTCCGTCATCTGTACGATAAGGGCGAATTTATAGAGAAAGAATCCGTTCAGCTCTACGACCCCGAAGCCAAGCAATTCCTGGCCGACCGCTATGTGGTGGGCGAATGTCCGATATGCCATAATCCCAATGCTTACGGCGACCAGTGCGAGAGCTGCGGCTCTTCGCTCAACGCAACCGACCTGATCAATCCCAAAAGCAAGATATCGGGCGCAACCCCCGAGCTGCGTCCTACTCACCACTGGTATCTCCCCCTCGACAAGTGGGAACCAACCCTTCGCCATTGGATTCTGGACGAGCACACCGAGTGGAAGAGCAACGTGTACGGCCAATGCAAGAGCTGGCTGGATATGGGTCTGCAACCCCGCGCCGTCAGCCGCGACCTGTCGTGGGGCGTACCGGTGCCCGTGGAAGGGGCCGAAGGTAAGGTGCTCTACGTTTGGTTCGATGCGCCGATCGGATATATCTCCAACACTAAGGAACTTTATCCCGACACATGGGAAACTTGGTGGAAGGACCCCGAAACGCGCGTAATCAATTTCATCGGTAAAGATAATATTGTGTTCCACTGCATTGTGTTCCCCGCAATGTTGATGGCATATGGTGATAACTTCCAGTTGCCCGACAACGTGCCGGCCAACGAATTCCTCAACCTCGAAGGTGACAAGATTTCAACATCGCGCAATTGGGCGGTGTGGCTCCACGAATATCTTGCCGACTTCCCCGGCAAGCAGGATGTGCTCAGATATGTACTCACTGCCAACGCCCCCGAAACTAAGGACAACGACTTCACTTGGCGCGACTTCCAGGCTCGTAATAACAACGAACTGGTGGCCATTCTGGGTAATTTTGTCAATCGTGTAGTGGTGCTAACTCACAAATATTATGAGGGAGTTGTGCCTCAACCGGGCGAACTTCAAACCATCGAAACCGAGGCTTATGCCGAAATGAAAACCCTCACCGAAAGCCTCACTGACAACCTTGAAAACTTCCACTTCCGCGAAGCACTCAAGGATGCGATGGCTTTTGCTCGTCTGGGCAATAAATATCTGCAGGAAGCCGAACCCTGGAAGGTAATCAAGACCGACCCGGACCGTGTGCGCACCATCATCTACACCGCTCTGCAAATCTGCGCCAACATAGCCGTGGCCATGGAACCCTTCATGCCGTTCATGAGCGATAAGCTGGCTCGGATTCTGGGTCTGGAAAAGATGAAATGGGCCGAACTCGGAGCTGACAATCTGGTGAAAACAGGCTCGAAAATCGGCGAAGCTGAGCTGCTGTTTGAAAAAATCGATGATGAAACAATCAAGGCTCAGACCGATCGTCTCGAAGAAATCAAGCGCCAAAACGTAATCAACAATTTCAAGCCCGAGGCTGTGAAAGAGGAAGTGAAAATAGAGGATTTTGGCAAAATGGATCTTCGCGTAGGCACCGTGCTCGAATGCGAAAAAGTCAAGAAGTCCGACAAACTTCTCAAATTCCTCATCGACGACGGTATGAACAAGCGTACCATCGTTTCGGGCATAGCTCAGCACTACACACCGGAGGAATTGGTTGGTCAGCAAGTTGTATTTATTGCCAACCTTGCACCGGCAAAGATTCGTGGTGTGGTGTCGGAGGGCATGATTCTTTCGGCCGTAAATGCCGATGGCTCGCTCCATGTGATTTCTCCTTCCAAACCTACAACCCCCGGCTCAACTGTCGGCTAAAGTCCTGCCATGCATAGTACTCTGCCAAAACCACGCATCCTGATTATATATACCGGTGGTACCATCGGTATGATTGAGGACCCTGTCACAAAGGCTCTCAAGCCCTTCGACTTTTCCCACCTGATGGAGAATGTGCCGAAGGTGAAGATGCTCGATTATGAGATTGACAACATACAGTTCCATCCTCCAATCGACTCATCGGATATGAACGTGGAGCATTGGCAGGCCATGGTGAAAAGTATTGCCGACAATTACGATAAGTACGACGGCTTCGTGGTTCTGCATGGCACGGACACGATGGCCTATACGGCCTCGGCGCTTTCGTTCATGCTCGGCAATCTGAGTAAGCCGGTGATTATCACCGGATCACAGCTCCCCATCGGCGAAGTGCGTACCGACGGCGAAGAAAATCTGATAACGGCTCTGCAGATTGCGGCTCATCGCGACCTTTCCGGAATGCCTACCGTGCGTGAGGTGGCAATCCTTTTCGAAAACTACCTCTGGCGCGGTAATCGTTCCACCAAAAACAGTGCCGACAACTTCAACGCATTCAAGAGCAACAACTATCCGGCCCTGGCTCAAATCGGGCTCAGTATTCATTTCGACTACAACGCACTGGCTCGACCACAGTGGCCCAGCACGCTCAAACCGCACTATAAACTCGACACAAACGTGATGCCTCTGGACCTCTTCCCCGGTATCAACGAGAAGGTGCTGAGTCATCAGCTCGCAACCCCGGGACTGAAGGGTATAATCCTGCGAACTTATGGTGCCGGTAACGGCCCTACAGCGCCGTGGTTTATCAACGCCATCCGTGAAACAATCGAGCGCGGTGTGATAGTGCTCAACGTAACTCAATGCGTCAACGGTGGGGTGGCCTCCAACCGATATGTAGCCGGTGATATGTTGGCCGCTACGGGGGTTATTTCCGGGCACGACCTAACTCTCGAGGCCGCTATTACCAAAATGATGTACCTCTTCGGGCTCGGTATTCCAAACGATGAAGTTACACGACTGTTAACAACGCCAATCGCCGGCGAACTCACAAAATGATGATACGACTCTTATCCATATTCCTGTTGCTGTGCGCGTCGGTGCTGCCCGGATTTGAAGCCCAGGCGGCCGTGAAGGCGCCGGTATGGGAAGTGGTCACCATCACCGATTATCAACCGGGAACGTCCGATGCGGAGCATCTTCAGGTTGAAACTCGCGATGGATACATATATATAACCATTGAGCGCCCGGCCGAGGTAGAGGTCTACACCATTCTCGGTCAGTTGGTTACACGCCGCAAGCTCCAGCCCGGCACAACCAGGCTCCAGCTCGGCATGCGTGGTATCTATATTCTCAAATCCGGCGCTTCCACTCGCCGTGTTAATCTTTGATGACCTATGGAAAATGTGAAAGTGAGTATAGTTAACCGCTCCTCGGCACCACTACCTCAATATGCCACCGAAGGGGCTGCCGGAATGGATATCCGCGCCAGTTTGTCCGCGCCGTTGACCTTAGAGCCCGGAGCTCGCGCTCTAGTGCCGACAGGTCTTTCGGTCGAGCTCCCTGAAGGATTCGAAATGCAACTGCGCCCACGCAGCGGATTGGCTCTCAAGCATGGGATTACCCTCCTCAATTCCCCCGGCACAATAGATGCCGATTACAGGGGCGAAATCGGAGTGATTATGGCAAATATGGGGTCCGAACCTTTCGTTATCAACGACGGCGACCGTATTTGCCAGGCCGTAGTAGCTCGCTATGCGAAGGTGGAATGGGTGCAGGTGGATGTTCTCGGGCATACCGACCGCGGTGATGGTGGATTCGGGCACTCCGGCGTAAAATAATTAGCTTTCGATTGCGAGAGCTGTGGTTTAGGATTTAGTTTGTCAACTTGTCAACTTCATGATTTGTCAAGTTGATTATGGTTAAATAATTTTGAATGAAATTGACACGGTATTTCCTAATTTCTCTCCTCATCCTCGGCATCTGTATTGGGGCCTCTGCAGGCAATGACAACACAACCGAGGCAAACCGTCGCAAGGCCGACTACATATTCATGGAAGCTGCCGCAGCCATGTCGGATGAGCGTGCCGACGACTACCTCATGCTTCTTCGCAGGGCTGCCGCACTGGCCCCGGACGACCCGTTTATTCTGGGCTCCATGGCCGAGGCCGTTTATTCCAATAATTCACTTCGCGATCCGGCTCTGCTCAAGGAAATGGGTAAATTGTTGGTGGATCGATTCTACGCCGAACCCTCTATCAGTGTCAACGGCCAGATGGCTGTGCAGGTGGCCCGATACCTCAAAGACCGCGATCTTGAAATCGACATCCTCGAAACAATGCATCGAAATCTGCCGAAAAATCAAGAAGTTACACTTTCGCTTTCCGATGCCTATTTCAATAAATTTTTTGAAGCCCAAACCGACACAGTGTCATACACAAAGGGTATGGAGCTGCTTGAACGCATGGTCGATGCCGCTCCGGATAATCTGCTCTACACCTCGCGCATGATTCGCCCTCTACTGTGGCTCGGTGACACAACAGCGGTTGAGAACCAGCTCGAAATTCTTAATCAGGCGGCCCCAAAGGATATCAACACTCTGCTCTACTCCTCCCAGATTTACTCCGCGCTCGGGCGCGACAGCCTCGTGGAAACATTCTTTGAACGCGGCCGAGAGATTGACCCCCAGAATGGGCAATTACTCATGGCAATGGCTGATTATTATCGCGAAAAAGGCGATAGCCTGGCTTACGACCGTGAAGTGTTTGCCGCTCTGAGTGCCCCCGACCTTGACTTCGAGGTAAAGCTACCGCTTTTGAAGGACTATGTGGTGAATCTCTATACCGAACCCTCGCAGCGCCCCCGAATCGACAATCTGTTCGAACTCATGCAACAGATTAATCCGGGACAGGAAGAGCTCCACAATCTTTACGGCAGCTATCTGGTGGCCACCGACCGAAATGCCGATGCCATTGAGCAATATAATGTGTCGCTCAGTCTCGCTCCCGCCAATCAGGCGCTCTATACCGAGCTTACGCGCTTGAACCTGATGGAAAAACGCTACGCCGATGCCGCTGAAGTTGGACGTAAGGGGATGGAGAGAACTCCGGAAGACCTTTGGTTGGCTGTCCTTACCTCATATGCACTGGCTGAGCTCGACAGCGCGTCCGTGGCTATTGATATGCTGGAAAACTTTGACAAGAATCTGCTCAACGAAAAGGGTAAAGGAGAGCTCTTCACCCGTCTCGGTGACCTTTATTATAAGGAAGACTTGCAGACCAAGGCTTTCGATTCATATGAGAAAGCTATCCTCTATGATGCCGAGAACTATATGGCAATGAACAACTTGGCTTATTTCTATGCCGAAAGTGACACCTTGCTATCGAGAGCGGAAATGTACGCAACCCTTGCTGTTGGCAATGACCCGGCAAGCCCTACATATCTCGACACATTTGCCTGGGTGCTTTTCAAACAGAATCGCTTCCAGGAAGCGGCTGAACAGATAGATAAGGCCATTGCCAACTCAATCATTCCGGATAACATCCGCAAGATTATAGGCCGATATATTCCTGAGCCAAAAGAAGATGATAGCGATGAGACCGACGATCCTACCCGTGAGGTTTCCGCTGATCTCCTTGACCATGCCGGCGATATCTATTTCTTCTTACGTCAGCCCAAGAAGGCTCGCGCCTTTTGGGAGGCGGCACTCGAACTTGCCGACCCCGAAGATGCTCAGGAAATTAAAGATAAAATGTCAGGCAAAACTTATTTTGGTGACTGATTATGAAAAATTTACGCTATCTTTTGTTAGTGCTGACTGTTGTGGCTTTCATCCTTGGAGGTTGCCGGTCAGGGCGTCAAACCGTAGGAGTGACTCCTACCCCGCAGGGCGATCCGGTAGAGATTCTCACCGCCGGTTATATGCCTTGGTCGTATGTGGAGATGCCGGTACGCTTTGAGTTGCGCAGTCCTAAAAAATTCAGCGTTAGCGGTACGGCCAAGATGACTGAAGGCGAGGCGGTTCTGCTTTCATTCCGGTTCTTCGGTATGGAAATGGGTAGCGTTTGGCTCACAGCCGATAGTGTGCAAGCCGTGGTGAAGCCTATGAACGTGTATTTTAAGGAAGATATTGCCACTCTTACTGCATCTACCGGTATTTCTGTTGCCGATATACAGGCTCTTATGATGGGGCATATTTTTAATGTGAAATCAGAAAGCCCTTTTGAGGCCGAATTCTTTACGTCTTTTAATTCTGAAGGAATGGCGGCTCTGGACTCTGTGGCAATCAAGCCTGAGGGGCACAAATCGGTGGTGATTAATTACGGAGCGCCCGAAGTGAGTCCATGCGGTCCGGTTGCCTCTTCCTTCGGCACTTCTACTTCGGTGCGAGGTCAGGCGATTGATTTCAACTGCCGATGGGATGTGGAGAAAGCGAAATGGAATACCGGAAAAGTTATCTCTGCACCCCGCATCTCTGCAGATATGCGCAGACTCTCCTCCTCCGACATTATTAAAATGATTAAGAAATTGTGATTAGATTCTGGCTGCTTTGTTTTTTACTGATCGGTGTCGGTTTTCAGATGCCGGCGCGTCGAACATCGCAGTCTGTTCGCACGGAAAAAGCTCGAACAGCCCGGCAAATCACTGAAACCAACCGAAAAATTTCGGCTAATACCGCACAGACGGAGCGACAATTGGCTCAACTTCAAACTGTTAAAGCCGATATTGCGCGCCGAAGCGATGCCTTGGAGAAATTAGTGGCGCAGCGGCAGGGACTTGAACTGAAAATTACGGCTATTGAGGATTCGCTTTCTGCTCTCGATGCCAAAATCGCACGACTTCGCGATTCGTATTCCAAGGTTCTTCGCAGTCAGCGTCGTCAGCGACAAATTGCATCCGGCTCTTCGGCTATATTTGCCTCCGAATCAGCTCTTCAAGCGTCAAGACGCGTGCGCTATCTGAATCAACTCTCAAAATGGGAACAGAAGCAAGCTCAGAAATTAAAGGCTGCCATTGAAGAAGCCACTCAGAAACGCGACCTTCTGGACCAGACCAGACAGAAGTTGGAAAAAAATGAGTCGGAACACCTTGCACAACTGAGTCAGCTGGAGGAAAAACAAGAGAATGCGCAGAACCTGATATCGTCTTTACGAAAACAGGGCACCACTCTGCAGGAAGTACTCCGAAATCAAAAAGCCCGTGCCGATGAGCTGGAGCAGGAATTGCAGCGCATAATTGAGGAGGAATCCAAACGCGCTACTGACCATCCCGAGCCCTCCGGACCTGATACCGCACCCGAACCCGGAGCGGACTTCGCCGAGGCCAAAGGTAAACTCCGCCTTCCTCTCGACAAACATGCCGAAGTGATTGCAGGGTTCGGTCGGCGTACACATGAGGACTTTGAGAAAGTGACGCTTCAGAATAACGGTATCGACCTCGAGGCTCAGGGACCGGCCAATGCTGTGGCCGTATTCCCCGGAACGGTGTCGATGGTAATCGTGATGCAAGGCTACGGAAATGTTGTGCTTTTGCGCCATGGCGAATATCTTACAGTCTACGCCGGCCTTACGGAAGTGGCTGTAAAAAAGGGCGATAATGTCAAGGCCGGCGATACGCTCGGCAAGGTTATGCCCTCGGTTGCCGATGGTGCCAATTCGCGCCTGCATTTCGAGGTTCGTCATGAAAAAGATAAGCTTAACCCCGAAGAGTGGCTGCGAAAATGAAATTACTCTCCACTCAAAGCTCCACCACCTCGCGCATTGTAAAGGCTCTCAGCATCTTCGGCTCGGTTCAGGCGCTGATGATTCTCACATCGGCAATTCGCGTGAAGGTCATCGCCGTGCTCATCGGGCCGGTGGGGGTGGGTATTTACTCCATCTTTTGGCAAACGATGGATTTACTGCGCAATGTTGGAGGGCTGAACATAAGCACGCCCGCTGTTGCAGAAATCTCCGCTCTACGCTCCAAACCCAACGACGCCGACCAGCGTGTGCGTCATGTGCGACGTCTTGGAGCGGCCTTGGGTCTTATCACCACCATTATAGCGGCACTTGCGGCTCCACTGTTATCGAAGATAATGTTCGGCAACGCATCTTACACACTGTGGTTTGCCGCACTTTCGCCGATGGTGGCTCTGCTGATTGTCGGATCGGTCAATAATGCCGTGATGCAGGCTCAGGAGCGGTTGCGACCTTTGGCACTTTCAACGCTTTGGTCGGCAATGCTTTCCTCGCTTTGTACCGTGGTGTTCATTTGGATATGGGGATTGCGGGGTATTGTGCCGGCGTTGCTTCTGCTGGGCGTGATTCAGTATGTTTTTTCGTGCATCTATTCAAGCCGGAGAATCTCGTTCAGCTTTGGATGGCGTAAAGTCCGTACCACATTTGCACGCTCGCGCAGTCTGCTCTCGATGGGGAGCTATCTGACGGTCACCATGGCGTTTACGATGTTGTGCTCTTATGCTTTTACCATCTACCTCAATCGTGTTTACGACACCGACATCGTAGGTGTGTACCAAGCCGGGTATACCATGCTTAATGCCTATGCCGGCGCCTTTTTTGTGGCTATAACAATGGAATATTACCCTCGCTTGGCACGCCAGGGGCGCTATCCCATGGCTATATCGGCTGTGGTGAATCAGGAGCTGCGGATAATTCTGCGCATACTCATCCCCTTGGTAGTGGTGTTTGTGGCTGTGGCTTGGTTGCTGGTGAGAATCCTCTATACAAAGCAATTTGAGGGTGCGGTACCATACGTGATGTTCGGAGCTCCCGGGCTACTGTTCCGCGCAGTTTCAACTGCATTGGCTTATACCATCCTGGCTAAGAGGGATGGGAAAATATATATTTGGACCGAAATATCCAGCAGCCTTATCGGCCTTGGGCTTAATATCGCCGGCTATGAGATGTACGGCTTTGCCGGGGTTGGGATTGCCTATACATTATGGTACGCCTCCTACACCGCCACCACTTTCGTGGTGTATCGTTGGCGCTACGGCTGCGTGCTCCGTAGTTCGGTGTGGAAGGCGTTGGTTTGGGGTGTGGTCGCTGTCAGTGCCGCCGTTGGGGCAATGTTGTTTATACTGCCGGCAATGACAGGCCGTTGAGTTTGCGGTAGAGATCCAGTGCGTAGACATCTGTCATGGCCGATACATGATCCAGCACCGCCTGCAGCTTGCCGTAAAGAGTGGGTGCATCGACATCGTACTGCTCAGGGAATCGTGCCAGAAGCAGCTGGGAGTAGTTCAGATCGGGATGGGTTACGGCCTTTGTAAGCATCTCCATCAGGAAGGTGATGATTCGGTTACCGGCCAATTCGATGTCCACAACTTCCTGTGAACGGTATATTTTGCTCCATGACAGCTTGTTGCAGCGTTGGTAGCCTTCGCGTTCCAATGGCCGGACATGTGTCAAGAGTGAGCCAGTGAATTTGCCTGAGAGGATTTCGTCTTCGTGCTCCAGGAAGGTGAGGGCGCATTGTTCCACCAAAGTGCCCACTACACACGAACGCAGGTAGCCGATTTTTTCGTTGGGGTCGGCTACGCTGTCCATTATGCGGCGCATGTGGGTCTGTTTTTCCTCTGTGAAGAAATTCAGAAATGCATCAATAACTTCAGCTGTGGATAAAATTTTCAGCTTGTGGGCGTCCTCGATATCCATTACCTCATAGCAGATGTCGTCGGCTGCTTCGACAAGATATACCAGCGGGTGACGTGCATATCGCAAGGGTTCGCCGGGCTTGGATAGTTTTAAAATTCCCAATTCGTCGGCTACACGGATATAGCTGTCTGTTTCGGATACGAAAAAACCGAACTTGCCTTTCTCGGAAATTCCTGATTCATATGGATATTTCACAATGGAAGCCAAGGTTGAGTAGGTCATTGCGAAGCCCCCGCGGCGTCGACCTCGGAATTGATGGGTGAGCACGCGAAATGCATTTGCATTACCTTCGAAGTGGGTCAGGTCGTTCCATTCGCGGTCGCTTAAATGCTCTTTGAGTATCCTTCCTTCGCCCTCGCTGAAGAAAGTACTTATAGCTTTTTCACCGGAGTGGCCGAAAGGAGGGTTACCGAGGTCGTGAGCCAGACAGGCGGCTGCCACGATGTCGCCGAGGTGGTCGAAGTGCTCGGTATTTTCGCCGAGCGCTCCATATTTTGCTTTCAGTTGGAGTGCAATGTTATCGGCCAGCGATTTTCCAACGCAAGATACTTCCAGGGAATGAGTAAGCCTGTTATGCACAAAAATGCTCCCCGGGAGGGGGAACACTTGAGTCTTATTCTGAAGCCGTCGGAAGGGAGATGAAAACACCAGACGGTCGTAGTCGCGTCGGAAATCGGTGCGGACACCGTCCTTTTTGGGGTCATGATAATTTTCGAGGCCGAAACGCTTGTCGTTAATCAGCTCGGCCCACTGCATTTTATCCTCCTTCATTGTGCAAGTATCTGAGCAGCGTGGTCTTTGGTTTTGATTTGCTTGGGACCTATGATTCGAACAACTTTTCCTTCGGGGTCGATGATGAAAGTGGTTCGGAAAGTGCCCATATACTTGCGTCCGTACATACTTTTTTCACCCCACACGCCGAAGTCTTCGAGGAGTTTGTGGTCCGGATCGGCAATCAGAGGGAAGGGGAGAGAGTTTTTGTCAATGAACTTTTGATGAGATTCGGCCGAGTCGGCGCTCACACCAATAACCTGATATCCGGCCGCTTGAAGAGCGGCGTAGTTATCGCGCAGGTTGCAGGCCTGAGCAGTGCAACCGGAGGTCATATCCTTTGGATAAAAGTAGAGCGCAATGAATTTTCCGGGGAAATCAGAGCGTTTGATTTCGTTGCCGTTTTGGTCGGTGCCAAGCACATCGGGCACCATATCGCCTATTATATAGCTCATATACGAAAGTATTAAATGGGGCGACCGTAGCCGCCCCGTGTATTATTTCTTAGCCATTGCAGCAGCCACGTCGGCCTTGAGCTCATCACCTTGCTTATCGCGAGAGATGATTGTGCCGTCGGGACCGAAGAGTATGATGCACGGAATCCCCGTGATGCCGTACAGATCGGTAGGGATTGTTTGTGCGTCGATGAATGTTTTCCAGGGGAGCTCGTGCTTTACGATAGCTTCCTTGGTAGCTTCAGGCTCATCCCAAACAGCTACGCCGAGCACTTCCAGACCTTGATCCTTGTACTCATTGTAGATTTCTTTGAGCACAGGAAGCTGACGCATGCATGGACCGCACCAGCTTGCCCAGAAGTCAACCAGGGTGTAGTGTCCTTTGCCGACATGGTCGCTGAGTCGATTTGTTTCGCCGTTGTAGGTTACTTCGAAATCCACGAATTTGTTGCCCGGTTGAGTAGCTTCGCGTTTAAGGGCACTGTCCAGATATCGTTGGATTCGAGCATAATTCTTGAATGAGGGATACTTTTCGAGTTCGGCTTTGAGTTCATCAGCGGAAAGCTGGCTCACATCGTTATTGAGGAAGAAATAGTATCCTAAGGCATTGTCGGAATTTGCAGTAACAAGCGAGTCCATTGCCGCGCCGTATGCAGCGTAAATCTGCTGTTGAGCGGCTTCGTCGTTGGTGGATTGGAATGCTGTCACGAACCCCTGGAGCTGTTCGTTGGCTTGACGGAGTTGGTCGTTGAGCATACTTCCGAAGGCCTCGCCGGTACCCTTTGTGAAGGAAATTGTGCCCGGTTCGAGCACGAATACGGGAGTGCGGTAACTCGGGAGTGTGATGCGTGCGAGAACGGGTTCATCGATGTCGCCTGTGAAAACGGCTACCTGGTCCTTGACTACGATACTGTCGATAACAGCGCCGGTGTCGAAGTTAGTAAGCCGTGCCAAAGCACCCTCATGCTGAGGGTTTGCGGGTGCAATAACTTTATATGGCTCTGCCGATGCTATTGCGGTAGCAGCGGCAGCAGCCATTAAAAGAGTAGTTACTTTAGTAGAGAAGCTCATCTTTTACTTAGTATTTTTTTGCTTTTCAAGCTGATGCTCGATTGCTTCGATTGCCTTGTCGAATGCTTCTTCGAAGCTGTCGGCCACTTTATTAGCTACAATTTCAGGACTTTGGGGGATCAGAACCTTTACAGTTACGTCCTTGTTCATAGCCGTTTCGGGTTTTACAACTTTGAGAGTTGCATCGAGAGTTGAGATAGTCGGGAAACGACGAGCGAGACGCTCGGCTTTCTTGTTGACGAAATCGGTGAGCCGTTCGGCTGCATCGAAATGGATAGCTTTGATGTTTACTTCCATAATTACTTCGATTTTGCGCGAGGATGTGCGCGTTTGTAATTTTGTTGTAGTTCTCTATAAGTCAGGTGTGTGTACTTCTGAGTGGTGGCGAGGGATTCGTGGCCAAGGAGCTTTTGGACAGCCGACAGGTCGGCACCGTTGTTGAGCATATCGGTTGCGAAAGAGTGTCGGAGCACATGAGGAGAACGTTTGGTGCTCCTAACCCCTTGTTGATCGAGAGCCTGACGGACTACTCGGCGTACGAGTTCGTAGTAAAGGGGTTCTCCAGATTCGCGTATGAAGAAGGGATCGTCGGGATTACAAACTCCGAGGATTGCGTCGCGGACGCCGACATATTCCCTAATCATCTCAGCCAATTCCGGCCCAAAAGGAACTATTCTTTCTTTATTACGCTTACCGAGCACTTTTAGTTCACAGGTTCGGAGGTCAACACGGCCATCGGTGAGGTTAAGAAGCTCGCCAACTCGTATGCCCGTGTGGTAAAACATTGTGATGATTAGTGCATTGCGAATGGTTCTGAAATCCTCGTGGTCAGCTTCCGGGTCCAAAAAGGAATCGAGCATCTGATCGGTTTCGCTCTCAAGGAGGTAATGCGGCAATTCCTTAGGGAGTTTAGGAGCCAAAATCAGCGCGGTAGGGTCGTTTTTGAGACCGTTGAAGCGAGCGAGGAAGGTGAAAAATCTCCGCAGCGCTCGTAAATGCCGTACAACAGTTGTTGTGGCACTACCGTTACGCTTAAGATCGCTAAGCCAAAGTCGAATATCCTGACTTGTAATGAGTGAAGGATCGTCGGCGGCCAATGCATTTTTCTCACGGAGATATTCACGGAAAATTTCGATATCGCTCTTATAAGCAGCAACGGTATGGGGCGACTTTACCGCCTCAGACCGAAGGTAATTATAGAATGATTCGTAGAGCATATCAGGTTTTTGTGCACGAATATACACACAAAATCTCAAATCTCCAAAATAAGGCAAAAAATATCACCAAATATGAATAGTTTTGCAGCAATGTCAATGTTCTCTTTGCCGCAGTGTTCCCTGAGCCTCTGCTCGGGGCTTAGACAGGCGCTCTTTGGGATTCTCCTTGTATAGTCCGAGCTGAAGCTCGGGGCCAAAGACAAAGTACCGCTTGCGCGGTGTTGCTTTTTCTTGGCGGTTTTTTACGTTGGTGACATCGCGGAGCGATGTCCGTACAATTTATTTAGCTGATTATTAGCGCGTTTGGGGGATTGGAATTATCCTTTTGCTTGTCTTGTTCTTAGGGCGGTTGCGGCTACCGCTATTTTCGTCGAGCTGGAGGCGGTGGGGGTTGC
>JAAVGX010000054.1 GCA_014800065.1 Bacteroidales bacterium
TGGCGAAGATTGGAGAGGAATGTTTCCTCATCGATAGGGTAGAATTTGTTCAGTTCTTCGAGGTACTCTTTCAGGAGCTTGTGACGCAGACCGTCGGGCAGGTTTGCCTTAGCCTGCCACAGGAAAGAAGCCACGTCGTAGTAGAAAGGCCCTCTGCGCCCCCCCTGGAAGTCGATGAGCCAGGGCTCACGGTCGCGAATCATTACGTTTCGGCTTTGGAAGTCGCGGTACATGAAAGTTTTTGTGTCGCAACTCATCAGCACCTTGGTCATAGTCTGGAAATCGTCCTCAAGTTTATCCTCAAGGAAGTCGATACCTGTAGCCTTGAGGAAGCAGTACTTGAAGTAGTTCAGATCCCAGAGAATTGATCGCTCATCGAAGCTTGTGGTCGGATAGCAGACGTCGAAATTGAAGTCCTCGGCGCCCTTGAACTGGACCTTGGGGAGAAGGCGGATAGTCCGTGACAGCAACTCTTCCTCACCTTTGGAGAACGACCTTGTGGCACGTCCCTTTTCGATTTCCTGAAACAGGAGTGTGTTTCCGAGGTCGGTCTGGAGGTAGAGCATCTCATCCGAGCTGACCGCCACTACCCGGGGCACGGGCAGACCCTTTTTGTGGAAATGGTCGGCCATATAAATAAAAGCCCTGTTTTCTTCCAAAGAGGTCCCCATGACGCCTATAAGGCTGTCGGCACCATCGTTTCCGCTGAGGCGGAAGTAGCGTCGGTTAGAGCCGGAAGACGGGAGTTCGTCGACCTTTGAAGGGAGCACGCCTTTCACTTCGGCGTAAAGTTTTGAAAGAGTGGTCAGTTGCATCGTGGATAAGTAGAAGAGTTTGTTAAAGCAGATCAGTTACCGAGGTCAGAGAGGAATTTAATTCTTACGAGACGAACTTCTTCTTCGCTGAAGTCGGGGCATAGTTCTCTGTAGGCATCATCGAGGCTGCCGGAGTGGCTTTGACGGAAGTAGTCGAAAATATCGCCTTGATCGTCGGGGTCGATTATTTCGGAGATGTAGTAGTCGATATTTATTCTTGTACCGGCGTTTACAACCGCTTCGAGTTCGTCAAGGAGCTGGTCGAAGTCCATACCGTTAGCCTGCGCGATGGCGGGGAGGTCGATTTTGCGGTCGATGGCCTGAATCATTGCGATTTTGTGCTTGCTCTTGTTCGAGATAGTACGCACTCGCATATCCTCGGGGCGTACGATTTCGTTTTCGTCCACATAGTCCTTGATTACGCGTACGAATTTCTCTCCATACCTTTTGGCCTTACCCGAGCCCACGCCGGGAATATTCGCCAGTTCCTCAATGCTGATGGGGTATGTGGTGGCCATAGCTTCGAGGGAGGGGTCCTGGAATAGGACATATGGGGGCAAATCGAGGCTCTGGGCCATAGTTTTGCGCAGAGAGCTGAGGATAGAGAAAAGTTCGGGGTCGGCGGCGCAAGAAGAACCGCTTTTGGGCATAGGTTCTTCATCGCCGTCCTCGCCGAATTCCTGGTCCTCGACCACCTTGAAAGAGCCGGGATTCTTCAGGAACGCCTTGCCCTTGGCTGTGATTTTGAGGATACCGTAGTTTTCGATACCGCGGTCGATATATCCGGCAATAATAGCCTGGTTAATAATAGTACCCAGGGAACGCATGTCGGAGCCTTGGAGGCACCCGAACACTTCGAGATCCTGGTGATTGTACGAACGAACGTCGGCAGTAGAACGGCCAACCAATACATCTATAATATGTTCAGTTTTGAATTTTTCTTTAAGTGCGACGATAGTTTCGAGCGTCGCCAACAATTCATCTTTAGCTTCCACTTTCTTTTTGGGATTAAGACAGTTGTCGCAGTTCCCGCAATTTTCTTTTCCGAACTCTTCGCCGAAGTAGTGCAGCAGCGACCGGCGGCGGCATAAAGACGACTCGGCGTAGGCCGCTGTTTCCGTAAGGAGCTGACGTCCGATTTCCTGCTCGGCTACAGGCTTGCTCTGCATGAACTTTTCCATTTTCTGGAGGTCCTTGCGCGAGTAAAAAGTGAGGCAAACGCCCTCGCCCCCGTCACGCCCTGCACGCCCGGTTTCCTGGTAGTAACCTTCGAGGCTTTTGGGGATGTCGTAGTGAATTACAAAGCGCACATCGGGCTTGTCGATACCCATGCCGAAAGCAATTGTAGCGACGATGACGTCCACTTTTTCGAGGAGGAAGGCATCCTGGTTTGCCGAACGTGTTGCCGGATCCATACCTGCGTGGTATGGCAGGGCACTGATGTTATTGACATGCATCAGTTCTGCAAGCTCTTCGACTTTTTTACGAGAGAGGCAGTATACGATACCCGACACACCGGCACGTTGCTTGATGAAGCGGATAATGTCGCGGTCGATATTGTCGGTTTTGGGGCGAACCTCGTAATAAAGATTCTGACGGTTGAAAGAGCTTTTGAAAACTGCAGCATTGTTCATGCCCAGATTTTTGCGGATGTCGTGCTGCACCTTAGGTGTAGCCGTTGCCGTAAGCGCGATGACCGGACGGTTGCCGATGGCGTTGATAATGGGCCTGATACGGCGATATTCAGGTCGGAAGTCGTGGCCCCACTCGGAAATACAGTGGGCTTCGTCCACGGCGTAGAAAGAAATGGGAACTGATTTAAGGAATTCGATGTTGCTCTCTTTAGTGAGAGATTCGGGCGCCACATACAGGAGTTTGGTACGACCCGCCGCGACATCCTCCTTAACCAGAGCGATTTCGGCTTTGGAAAGGGAAGAGTTCAGGAAGTGAGCGACGGAGTCCTTATCGCTGTAATTACGCATGGCGTCCACCTGATTCTTCATCAGCGCAATGAGGGGAGAGATGACAATGGCCGTGCCTTCCATCATCAGAGCCGGGAGCTGGTAGCAAAGAGATTTACCACCGCCGGTGGGCATGATCACGAAAGTGTCGCGCCCATTAAGGAGGCTGCAAATCACGGCTTCCTGATTACCTTTGAACTGGTCGAATCCAAAGTGCTGTTTCAGGACCTGATGAATGGTGTTGTGGAGATTGTCCATTGCGTTAATTTTGAGGAAGATTGGAAAAAGAGAGAAGGATTATTTATACTGCGTTAGCATCGAAGTGAGCGGCTTCGAGCTGGCGGGCACACATCTCGGGAGTGACAGTCAGTTTGGCAGTCTTTTCCGAAGGGATTTCGAACATGGAATTCATCATAATCGTTTCGACGATGGAGCGAAGTCCACGGGCGCCGAGTTTGAATTCGATAGCCTTGTCCACGATGTAGTCCAGCGCCTCGGGAGTGAACTCGAGGTCGACGCCGTCCATTTTGAAAAGTTTCTTATATTGTTTTATGATGGAGTTTTTGGGTTCGGTGAGGATTGCCCGAAGGGCGGTACGGTCGAGGGGGAGCAGGTGAGTGAGGATGGGGAGACGACCGATAATTTCGGGTATGAGTCCGAAAGTCTTGAGGTCCTGAGGGGCCACATGGCTCATGTACTGCTCCCGGTCGATTCGCTTGTTTCCTTCTTTGGTAGCGAATCCCACGAAGTTGGAGTTAAGTCGGTGAGCGATGGCCTGTTCGATACCGTCGAAAGCGCCTCCGCAGATGAAGAGGATGTTGCGGGTATCCACCTGAATCATCGGTTGCTCGGGGTGCTTGCGTCCGCCTTGTGGCGGCACGTTGACCACGGAGCCTTCGAGGAGCTTGAGGAGGCCTTGCTGAACGCCTTCCCCACCGACGTCGCGAGTGATGGAGGGGTTGTCGCCCTTACGCGCGATTTTGTCGATTTCGTCGATGAACACGATGCCGCGTTCGGCCAGTTTCACGTCGTAGTCGGCCGCCTGGAGGAGTCGGGTGAGGAGGCTCTCGATGTCTTCGCCCACATATCCTGCCTGCGTGAGCACGGTAGCGTCCACAATAGTGAATGGAACATCGAGCAATTTAGCAATAGTGCGAGCGATGAGAGTCTTGCCGGTGCCGGTGGGTCCCACCATGATGATGTTGCTTTTTTCGATTTCCACATCATCGGTGTCCTGAGGCTGGTCAAGACGTTTGTAGTGATTATAAACAGCTACGGCCAGGTATTTTTTAGCCTGTTCCTGTCCCACGATATATTGGTCGAGGAATTCCTTGATTTCTTTTGGTTTGGGAATAGGTTTGGAAGCTGCTTTGGGCTCCTTTGCCTTTCCATTCCCGTTGTAGGCTGCCCGAGCCCGCGCCACGGTAGTACGCTCGGTGGTTCTGTCATTATCATCAATGATTCCGAGCATTTCCGCAGCCGTTTCCACACAGTCGATGCAGATGCCCCCCTCGCCCATCGGGGAGGGTATAATCTGCACGCCGGGGCCTTCGGGGCGGCCGCAGTAGCTGCAATGAAGTTTGTTAACGTTCTTTTTTGCCATAGATAAAATAGGAAAGGGAGTGCACGGGTGTGAGCGCACTCCCTTGGGAATTACTTCTTGGAATTAACCAGAATACGGTCGATCATACCATATTCGAGGGCCTCTTCGGCGGTCATCCAGTAGTCGCGGTCGGAGTCGCGTTCAACCTTTTCGAAAGGCTGTCCGGAGTGGTCGGCGATAATATGGTAGAGTTCTTTCTTAAGTTTCTGAATTTCACGGGCAGTGATTTCGATGTCGGAAGCCTGTCCCTGAGCACCGCCCATAGGCTGGTGAATCATAACGCGAGAGTGCTTGAGCGCGAAACGCTTGCCCTTCTGGCCTGACACGAGGAGCACGGCGGCCATAGAAGCTGCCATACCGGTGCAGATGGTTGTGACGTCGGAGGAGATATACTGCATTGTGTCGTATATACCGAGACCGGCATACACCGAACCGCCGGGAGAGTTGATGTAGATGCTTACATCCTTGCCGGGCTCGGCGGAATCCAGGTAGAGGAGCTGGGCCTGGATAACATTAGCGGTGTAGTCGTTTACGTCGGTGCCGAGGAAGATGATTCGGTCCATCATCAGGCGGGAGAACACGTCCATCTGAGCTACGTTGAGGGAGCGTTCCTCGATGATGGTGGGGCTGATATATGAAGCCACGGGTGCAGCCGTGCGCGACACAACGTTTGTGTACTGATCAAGAGCGGCACCACTCATATTGAGGTGGTGTACAGCGAAATTTCTGAAATCGTTGTTGTTCATTTCTTTCTTGTTCGTTATGGCGGGAGGGAGTACCGCCTATTTTTCATCAAAATTAAGCATTATTTTCGGGATATGCAAATGTTATGCCAAAGCACAAACAAAAAATTGCTAACTTTGCGAGCAAAAACTCAAAAAGATGGATTCATATACCCCGATGCAGGCACTTAAGCGCCGAATGTTTGCCATGCGCAATGGTGTTGTGGCGGATACGTTGCGCAAAGCCGGCTCGCCTTTTCATATAATTTTCGGTATCAATTTACCTCAGTTGGTAGAGATAGCCACTCAAACCGGACAATCCAAGGAGTTGGCCGAGCAACTGTGGGCCAACAAGACTACTCGCGAAAGTATGCTCCTTGCGCCGATGTTGATGCCGAGGGAGGAGTTCACGAAGGATGATGCGCTTCGTTGGGGCGAGGCTTTTTCCGGGCCCGGTATGGCCGAGGTGGTGGACATTGCGTGCCATCGTCTGCTTCGTCATCTGCCTTTCGCTTGGGATTTGGCGGAGGAGTGGGGCGGCACTTATGCGGGGCTGCGGTTGGCCTTCAATCTGGTGTCGGCGGACCCCGCACGGGCTCGTAGGCTTGCTGAGAGGTCGTTGGACGATGATAAGCTCCGCTCCCTTGCTCAAGCCCTGATTGATGAGGCGGAGTTTCTGGGGGCTTGAGGGGGCTTATTGGAGTAATTCTTGATTTCCTGATTTAATTCAGGTAGGGGTTTGTGGCTTTTTCCCGGCCTATTGTTGTCATCGGGCCGTGGCCGGGGAGAACGAGTGTTTCGTCAGGGAGAGTGAGGAGTTTTGTGCGGATGCCGTTGATGAGGGTTTGTTGATTTCCTCCCGGGAGGTCTGTACGGCCGATTGAGCCCTGGAAGAGTACGTCGCCAACGATTGCAAAATGTCCTTCCGGGCTGTAAAGCACGATGCTACCGCGCGAGTGTCCGGGGACATGGAGTACTTGGAGATCGTTGTTTCCTACCTTGATTACATCGCCCTCGGTCAGAGGTACGTCGATGGTGACGGCGTCGGCCGGACCGCTGAGGTGAATTCCGAACTCGGCTGCCTGTGTGCCTATATTTTGGCCTAAATCGGCATCATCCAGATGAGCAGCTACTTTGACACCATACTTATCGCGTACATAGTTGTCGCCAAAACAGTGGTCCAAGTGCATGTGTGTATTTACCACTTGCTGCACTTTCAGGTGGTTCTGCTCTATGAAGTCGTCGAGTTTACGCTCTTCGGCGCTCGAGGTCATACCGGGGTCGACAACTATTGCATCGAGGCTTTCGGGGTCATAAACGACAAAGGAGCTGACTTGAAAGGGATTGAATGCGAATTGTTTGATTTTTAACATGATTATTGGGAGAGATTAGGGGGTTAATGATTTTCTACATGGGCACATAGACGACCTCTTTTGTCTGGAAGTCGGGGAGGTTGAAGAAGTCGGTGACGGGGATTTCGATTACCGGTCGTTTGACGGCTGCGATTTCTTCGGCCAAATCGCCGCCCTTGAGGCATACCAGCCCGGGGGCGTAGCGATTTCCCGAAACGGGAGAGTTGGTGATGTTGTGGGCACACGCCTTCACGAGCTTGTCCAGAGTCATTACCGCTCGGCTTACCACATAGTCGAATTTCTGCCGACATTCGCCCGAGTCGCCGTGCATGAAGGTGACGTTGGTCAGTCCGATTGACTGGGCGATTTCCGAAGCCACCCGGATTTTCTTGCCGATGCGGTCGATGAGATGGAAATTCACCTGCGGGTAAATGATTGCCAGAGGAATGCCGGGGAATCCGCCTCCGGTTCCCAAATCGAGGACGTTCGTACCTTCGGCCAGTTCGCCCCAAAAGGCAGCAATGGCCAGAGAATGAAGCACATGGCGACTGTAGAGCGAGCCGATGTCTGCCCGGCTTACAACGTTGATTTTACTGTTCCAGTCGGGGTAGAGTTCGCCGAGGCGGCGGAATTGCTCGATCTGCAGCTCGGAGAGGGCGGGGAAATAGCGGAGGATAAGTTGTTCGTTTTCGGGTGTGTCGGCAGTCATATAATTGTTCAAATCGATATAAAAACTTGTATATAAAGACTTGTATATAAAAACATTTGGCTCGGTGAAATGTTTTCTATATCAAACCCATGAATATGGATTCTGATGCAAATATAGCTAAAATTTGCGTCTTGATGAATGTATTCCGGAAATTAATTCCGAAATTTGCAACGAAAAAACATAACTGACGTAATGATAGAATTAGGCAAAACCCAGAAATTGACAGTCCGCCGTGTGGTAGACTTCGGAGCATATCTTGGTTCCGACGGCGCCGATGTTGAGGTGCTTCTTCCCTCTCGTTATCTTCCTGAGAATTCGCAGGTTGGCGATGAAATCGAGGTGTTTGTATACAAGGACTCCGAGGACCGTCCAATCGCCACCACCGAGCATCCGTTCGCGACGGTTGGCGAATTTGCCTTCCTGAGCGTCAGTGCCGTGAACGATACCGGTGCTTTCCTCGACTGGGGGCTTCCGAAAGACCTGCTGGTGCCTTATAGCGAGCAGAAAGTGAAGATGCGCCGCGGGGGTATCTATCTGGTGTATGTGTACGTTGACCACGCCACCGGTCGAATCGTAGCGTCGGCAAAGGTGGAGAAGTTTCTTGGCAACGTATATCCCGACTATAAGCCGGGCCAGGAGGTCAAAGCTCTTGTGTATGAGCATAATGACATCGGCTATAAGGTTATCGTGGACAATCTTCACCGCGGAATTATCTACTCAAACGAGATATACAGCCCTATCGAGATTGAGGAGACTGTCAAGGCCTATGTGAAGCAAGTGCGGGAGGACGGGAAAATCGACCTGACGCTCAACGATAAATCCGCCAACCGAACCGCTTCGCTGGCTGATCGCCTGATGGACTACTTGGCCGACAGCTCGAACGCGCCCGTAAGCGAGAAAATGTCGCCTGAAATGATTGCGACCATATTCGAGTGCAGCAAAAAGGACTTCAAAAAGGCCGTAGGACATCTTTATAAAGAACGTAAAATCGTCATAGCGCCCAACGGTACTATTGCCAAGGTATGAAAACAGGAAAGATTCTGCTGCTCATACTTTTATTGCTTGTGGTAATACTTGCTTTCGGAGCGGCAACAGTGCTGGCCGACCTCACCCTGATGCCCTGGTGGCAGTACTGGGGTTGGTCGCTTGCCGGGGCGATAGTGCTGAGTATCCCCCTGCGCGGAGTTGCCCGGAAAGTTACAGGGTGGCAGAGTTCGGCAGGCAACCAACTGATAGCTGCTGTGTATATCACCATCGTGGCTGCAGGTGGATTATATACTGTGAATTATGCCTTCGCCGATAAGGCTACGGCACACACCGAGGAGGTGGAGATACAGCGAAAATACACCAAGACGCGGCACCGCTCGCGGCGCGTGGGTCGACGGTACGTTCAGGGTGAGCCTTACAAGGTTTATTTCATCGAGGTGCGATTCGCCGACGGACGTACGACCGACTTTGAAATCCCGGCGAAGCGCTACAATCGTCTCCGCACCGGTGGCCACACTAACCTGACCCTCGCAACAGGTCTGCTCGGCAGTCCCGTGATAAAACTCTGAGCTATACCCGACCGAGGGTTGGTGTGTTCCTAATGGTGGAATTTGTGTTCCAAAGGCTGGAAAAGAACCTTTTTTAGACTTTTTTGCGGTTAATATAATGTAAAATTGGATTTTTTTTGCCAATTTTGCACTTTGATTATGTAGCGTGCTTTAAGTGTGCCTATTTTTACCTACTATGCAACTGACAGCAGATATAATAGCCAATCATATAGGCGGAACGGTCGAAGGCGACGGTTCGGTGACGGTTTTCGATTTTTCAAAGATAGAGAGCGGTCGTCCCGGAACTATCACCTTCCTTTCCAATCCCAAATATACGCATTATATTTACACAACTGAAGCTTCGGTGGTGCTTGTACGGCGCGATTTTGTGGCAGAACAACCGGTTCGAGCTACTCTAATCCGCGTCGATGACCCCTATGCAAGCCTTGCACAGCTTCTGAATCTGGCGGCCAGCCTGCTGAAACCCAATCCAACAGGCATTGAGCAACCGGTATTTATCGGAGAAGGTACGGCGGTGCCCGAGGGTGCTTATATTGGCGCTTTCGCTTATATCGGCAAGGGTGTGAAGCTGGGTAAGAATGTGAAAATCTACCCGCAAGTTTACATTGGCGACGGTGTTGAAATCGGAGATGATACAATCCTTTACGCCGGAGTGAAAGTGTACTATGGATGCCGCATAGGTAATCGGTGCGTGATTCATTCGGGCGCTGTGATCGGAGCCGATGGCTTTGGGTTTGCGCCTGATGCACAGGGTGTTTACCACAAGATAGAGCAGCTTGGCATTGTGAGCATCGACGACGATGTGGAAATCGGCGCCAACACCACGGTGGACCGTTCGACCATGGGCCGGACGCATATTGCTCGCGGTGTGAAGCTCGACAATCTCATCCAAGTGGCTCACAATGTGGAGATAGGTCACGACACCGTTGTAGCAGCTCAGGCCGGTATGGCGGGCTCGTCGAAGGTGGGCGCTAATTGTATGATTGGCGGCCAGGTAGGTGTTGCCGGGCATATCTCTATCGGCGACCGTACGTCCATCGGCGCTCAGAGCGGTATACCCAACAATGTGGCGCCCGACAGCAAGCTGATGGGCTATCCTGCCGTGCCTGCGGTCGATTTTGCGCGAAATGCCGTACATATCAAACGCCTTGGTGAACTCTACAAGCGCGTAGGCGAAATCGAAAAGGCCTTAAAACAAAAATAATAAAAACCTCATATAAAGCAATGAAGCAACTAACACTGAATGGCGAATTCACACTCTCCGGAAAGGGACTCCACACCGGCGCCCATGTGACTTCGACTTTCTGCCCCGCCCCTGAAAATCACGGATATAAGATACAGCGTACTGACCTCGAAGGCCAACCCATAATTGAAGCACTGGCTGAAAATATTGTAGGCACCCAGCGCGGCACAGTAATCGGCAAAGGTACAGCCACCGTCAGCACCATCGAACATGCAATGGCAGCCCTGTATGCCTGCGGTATCGACAACTGCCTCATCAAGGTAGATGGCCCCGAAATTCCTATCCTCGATGGTAGCGCCAAGCCGTTTTACGACGGCATTATGGAAGTAGGTACTGTTGAGCAGAATGCCGATAAGGACTTCTACTATGTTAAGCACAAGGTAGAAGTGGTTGATGAAGCCAGCGGCTCCAAGCTGATGATTCTTCCGGATGACGAATTCAGCGTAGACGTTAAGGTGAACTTCGAATCCGTAGTTCTGTCAAACCAGTACGCAACCCTGGACCATATGTCGGATTTCGGAGCAGAAGTTGCTCATGCCCGCACATTTGTATTCGTACGCGAAGTGGAGGCTCTCCTCAAGGAAGGACTCATCAAAGGTGGCGACCTGGATAACGCTATTGTTATCTACGAGCATCCTAAGACCCAGGAAGAACTGGACCATATCGCCGACATGATGGGCGTGCCTCACCACGATGCCAATGAGTTCGGCCTGATTAATTCCCGCCCCCTGTTCGCCCCCAATGAGCCCGCCCGCCATAAGCTGATGGACCTCATCGGCGACATAGCTTTGATTGGTCGTCCTCTCAAGGGCCGCATCATCGCAACCCGCCCCGGCCACACCATCAACGCTCAGATGGCCAAGAAGCTCCGCAATGATATCCGCCGAAACGAAGTTCAGGCTCCCAACTACGATCCCAACGCAGCTCCGCTGATGGATAACAACGCCATCCGCCGCGCACTTCCTCACCGCTATCCCTTCCTGCTGGTGGATAAAATCATCGACAAGGGAGCACAATATATCGTAGGTGTGAAGAACGTTACCACCAATGAGCCTTTCTTCCAGGGTCACTTCCCCCAGGAACCCGTCATGCCCGGCGTACTGTTGGTGGAAGCCATGGCACAGACCGGCGGTCTGCTCGTTCTCAGCACCGTGGAGGACCCCGAGCGCTATTCCACCTACTTCATGAAAATCGACAATGTGAAATTCCGCCAGAAGGTAGTCCCCGGCGACACCCTCATCTTCCATGTGTCGTTCATGACACCCCTTCGCCGCGGCATGGCCGTGATGAAAGGTCTTGCTTTCGTGGGCGAGAAAGTTGTGTGCGAGTGCGAGTTTATGGCTCAGATTATAAAGAATAAGTGATTGCGGAAAGATTATGTGAATTTATAGACCATATATTCGAATAATCTAATCGCATCAAAAAATACGTTAACCACTTAAAACTCCTATAATTATGGCTCAACCGTTGGCCTACATACATCCCGATGCAAAAATCGGAAATAATGTCACCATAGAGCCCTTTGCCGTTATCGACGGCGATGTAGAAATCGGCGACGGCACCTTCATCGGTGCCAACGCAGTGATCCGCGATGGTGCACGAATCGGTCGCGACTGCCGCATCTTTCCCGGAGCCGTGATTGCCGGCATACCCCAGGACCTCAAGTTCAAGGGGGAGAAAACTGTTGCGGTGATCGGCGACCGCACCACCTTGCGCGAGTGTGTTACAGTGAATCGCGGCACAGCTTCGAAGGGTCATACCCTCGTGGGCTCGGATTGCCTCATCATGGCATATAGTCATGTGGCGCACGACTGCGAGGTTGGCAACGGTGTCATTATCAGCAACGCCTCGCAGCTTGCCGGCGAGGTAATCGTGGACGATTTCGCCGTAATAGGCGGAGGCAGTCTTATCCATCAGTTCTGCCACATCGGCTCCTATATAATGATGCAGGGCGGAGCCTTGGTTAACAAGGACATCCCCCCGTTCGTATTGGCTGCCCGCGAGCCTATTTCCTACACCGGCGTAAATGTGATAGGCATGAAACGCCGCGGCTTCACCAATGAGCAGATAGCCGAAGCTCAGGAAGTGTACCGCCTCCTGTATAAAAACGGCCTCAACATCACCGAGGCTGTTTCAAATATCGAAGCCGCGATGGCACCATCGCCTATCCGCGACCTCATACTCAATTTCATCAAGGGTTCGACCCGAGGTATTTTGAGAGGCTGAAAAAATGCGTGGCCGGAGGGTCTGTCGCTCGTGTTCGTATCTAAAGCACGAGAGGAAAGTCCGGGCAACATAGAGCACCATACTGTCTAACGGACAGCCGTCAGTAATGGCAGAGTAGTGTGACAGAAAATAACCGCCTCCATCGTGAGGTAAGGGTGAAAAGGTGAGGTAAGAGCTCACCGGGCGCATCAGCGATGGTGCGCGCCGCACGCCTTATGGGTTGCAAGGTCAAGTATACCGGCATTTAAGGGTTGCTCGCCCATTGCCGAGGGGTAGACTGCTTACGGCGCTTCGGCGCCAGATAAATGACAGACGGGCGGCGGAGGTTCTTCGGAAAACACCGCACCCACATAACCCGGCTTATACTCCGACCACGCTTTTTTTACTCTTTGTCATAATGACAAAATGACATTTTGGCAACAAATAAATTAAAACACACCGCAAATGGCAGCAAAAAACGAATGGTTCACCATTCCCACAACCGATGACGATGGCCACACCATTATCGTGACCGGACGCCTCGATGTGGAGAAGTTCCGCAGTAGAGAGCGCAACAACATCCGCATCGAAATAACGCTTCCTTATACCCCGGCCGGAGAACTCGGCTTCCCCGATGATGCCACGGCCAAACTGATGGAAGAGGTGACCGACGCGTTCCAGGCTGCCCTCAAAGGTAAGAATACAGCTATCCTTACAGGGATATATACCGGTGCCGGCGAACGCAACTGGGTGTTCTACACATTCAGCACCGATGTTTTCAACTCGTTCCTCAACCGCACCCTTGCACCCTTCCCGCTGTTGCCTTTGAACATCTACGCCGAGAACGACCCCACCTGGGCCGAATACGACGAAATGCTCGCCGCCTGCTCCACCGACGACGGCACCATCATCACCGACGCCACAGATATACTGGAGTGATGTCGCGGGTGTGGTGATGTGGGAAAATTTCTAACAAATTTCTAAATTCGAGCTCTAATTTTGTTTCTTGTTTGAAAATTCATAACCGTGTAACCACGGTAATAATTACGGCGGTTACAAAGTTTTTTATGAGAATCGGGCTGCGAGGGCTCGGGCACATTGGATGCCGTCGATGGCGGCGGAGACTATGCCGCCGGCGTAGCCTGCTCCTTCACCGCAGGGGTACAGGCCTCCGATTTCGATGTGCTGGAGGGTTTCGGGGTTTCGGGGAATGCGCACCGGGGATGATGTGCGTGTTTCGGCTCCGATGAGCACGGCTTCGTTGGTGAGGAATCCCCGTTGCTTTTGTCCGAACACTTTGAATCCTTCCTGAAGTCGGCGAGCTATGAACGGGGGCAGCAGTTTGTCTACTCTGCGAGCAATCAGTCCCGGGGGGTAGGATGAGGGTGGGAGGGTAGAGGAGGGGCGCCCGTTTACAAAGTCGTCCATACGCTGTGCCGGAGCTTGCTGGGTGTGATTCGCGCTCTCGAAGTAGGCCTTTTCAATATCTTCCTGAAAACGCATCATCTTCAATGCGTTGGAGCCTGTTTCGGGGTCGGGGATGTCTTGCGGAAGCACTTCCACCACCATGCCCGAGTTGGCCCACTTTGTGCCGCGGTTTGCGGGCGACATACCGTTTACAACTAATTGTCCCGGTGCGCTGGCTGCCGGAATTATGTATCCTCCGGGGCACATGCAGAAGGAGTACACGGCACGGTCGTCCACGCGGGTGAGCATTGAGTATTCAGCCGCCGGCAAATACTTTCCGCGTCCTTCTTTCGAGTGGTACTGGAGGCGATCGATCAGCTGCTGAGGGTGTTCCAAGCGCACCCCTACGGCTATGCCTTTGGGTTCGAGGCGTATGCCCGATTGGTCCAGCGATTGGTAAACATCGCGTGCCGAGTGACCTGTGGCCAGGATTACCGGTCCGTTGAACTCGCCGCCATCGGCAGTGCGAACACCCGTCACATCTCCGTCGGCAGTGCGGAGCAGGGCAGTGACCTTGGTATTGAAATGCACCTGTCCCCCGCAGCGAATGATGGTTTCGCGCATAGCCTTGATTACTTTGGGCAGCACATCGGTTCCGATGTGCGGGTGTGCATCCACCAGGATTGCATCCTGAGCTCCGTGCTGGTGAAAGATGCTGAGCACTTTGTCGACCGGCCCGCGTTTTTTGCTGCGGGTGTACAATTTACCGTCGGAGTAAGCCCCGGCTCCCCCTTCACCGAAGCAATAGTTTGATTCGGGATTTACGATACCCTCACGGTTAATGGCAACCATGTCTTTACGTCGACTGTCCACATCCTTGCCGCGTTCGAGCATAATGGGTCGGATTCCGGCTTCGATCAGCTCCAATGCTGCGAAAAGTCCGCCCGGGCCTGCGCCCACCACGATGACTTGCGGAGCATCGTCGGGCACGGGTTTATAATCAATCACCGGAGCAGCCACGGCAGATTCATCGATAGAATCGATGTGTACCTTCACGGTGAGATTGACCATAACACGTTTTTGGCGAGCATCGATGGAGCGGCGAGTGATGTCCACGCGCTTGATTCGGCTTTCGGGCAGCCGCAGCATTGTGGCACATTCTTTGGATAGCAGGGCCGGTGTGGCAGCCGTGCGAGGGTCTATGCGGAGTGTGAGAGTTTCAATCATTTTGGGTAAGAGCTGCTTGGTTGAGTTGACGTGCAATTCGACGGTTCATGAACAGAGCAGTACCGATTGCGAGTATCGCGGCGAGGAAGTCGCTTGTGCAGATGGAGTACCAAACCCCGTCCACGCCCAATCGCGGAGGCAGAATGGCCAGCAACGGCACCAGGAATATAAGTTGGCGAGTGAGCGACAGGAAGATGGACAAACCGGGTTTTCCGATGCTCTGAAAGTAGTTCTGAATCACAATTTGTGCGCCCACAATGGGGTAGGCCAGGAAGAAAATTCGGAATCCGAAGCGAGCAATGTCAATCATACCGCGGTCGGTAGTGAACATGCTGCTGATAGTGTCGGGGAATATTTCGGTACAAAGAAATCCTACCGTGGAGATGATTGTGGCAAGGCCGATGCCGATTTTGAGCGTCTTTTTCACGCGAGGCCAGTTTGCTGCGCCGAAGTTGTAGCCGAGGATTGGCTGCATACCCTGAGTGATACCGAAAA
>JAAVGX010000055.1 GCA_014800065.1 Bacteroidales bacterium
ACCACATCATAGCCAGACTCTCAGCTCCGACTATGATGTGGTTACTTTCAGCCGGTTCGCTGAAAGTAACCACATCATAGTCGGAGCTGAGAGTCTGGCTCAGGAATGAGAGCATATCGGCATCGTCGTCGATAGCGAAAATGCGGTTCGGATTGTTTGCGGCATTAGGATCCTCGCTTTCGACATCGGGTGCAGTGGTCGGTTGTTGAGCCAGCGGAAGAGGCATCCCCTTGGAGTAGGCAAGAGGCAGTGAAACATTGAAAACCGTGCCCTTATCACCGGAAGAAACGAAAGAGATTTTGCCAAGTTGCTGACGCACAAGACGATTAGTGATGAGCAAGCCCATTCCGGTACCCGGAATATTCTTATCCTCGGCATTGCTTCCGCGGTGGCGGTAGTTGAAAATACGGTGAGATTCCTCCTTGGGGATTCCGATACCGGTGTCGGCCACCGAAATGCACCATCGTTTTTTGTTCTGCAAATTCACGCTGATGGTAACGCTGCCGGAGAAGGTGTACTTGATGGCGTTAGCAACCAGGTTATCGACCACATGGTTGAGTTTTTCGATATCCACCGGAATCAGTTCGGGCACGTCGTTATCAATATGCTGAATCAGTTCAAGATTCTTCAACATAGCCAAGGGTCTGAATTCGATGCATTTATCGTTGATGAACTTTCGGATGTCGCACCACTTCAGATTAAGCTTTTCCACACCGATTTTGCCGCCGGGGATTTCGAGCATGGAAGTGAGGATGCCAAGGGTCTTGTCGATTCCCGCACGGGCGAGAATGAGATTGCGACGGCCTTGTTCGCTGAGCCCTTCTTCCTGATCGACGCTGATGAGAGGCGCCTTTATCATTGACATTGGCGTGCGGATATCGTGGGCGATGGTGGCGAAGGTCTGAATCTGATTTTCAATTCTGAGTTCGCGCCGACGATTGTTGATATATCCGATACCGAGCACCACGAATGCAACGCCAATTACGGCGTAGATTACCTTAGCCCACCAGGATTGCCACCAGGGGCTACGGATAATGACGGGAAGATGTCGCTCGCTGATAATCGTGTCGCTGTAAAGGTCGATGGCACGAAGGATGAAATTGTAGTTGCCCGGGTCGAGAGCCGTGAAGAGGGCGCGTCGTGAAGCATCGGCCTTCCGGAAAGTCTTGTCGTATCCTTCGAGCATGTACTCATAGTCGACACGATTTGGCGAAGGGAAGTTTATGATAGCGAAATCGATGCCGATGTTATTGTTCTTATGGTCCAGAATGAGCTTGTCGGTGAGGTCGATATTGGTTTTCAACGGGGAATTTTTCTTGCCGGGTGTGACGCTTGAACCATTGAGAATCAGGTTGGTAAGTATCATTCGGGAAGAAGTAACCTTTTCGGCTTCCTTGTTAGGATTGAAAATGATAGACCCTTCCGGAGAAGCGAATATAACATCGCCGTTGCTGCCGACATAACCGCCGGGGTTGAAAGAAATGCGGTCGAAATCTTTGTTTGAGTGAGCGAAATTAGTGAACCGCGACAGGCCCGCGGTTTCGGGATTATAGCGGTAAATATCATTTTCGGTGCATACCCAAGTACCACCGAGCTTATCGCGCATGATAGAGTAGATTGTGTTGGAGGACAGCCCGTCGGCGGTGGTGTAACGTCGTGCTTTGTTAGTGTTGTAGTTATAAAGAATCAGCCCTTCGCCGAGAGTACCGAGCCAAACCTCGCTATTGAGAGTGTCGACAAGCATACTGCGCACGGGGTACTGTATGCTGATAGAGTCGAATTGCGTGTGCCAGTGGACTTTATCTTCATCGGGGTAGTAGGAGCCGGCGCCCTTGTTCCCACCGAGAATAACGTGGTGATTTCGTCCGGCCATAGCGAGCGAGATGCAGTCCTCGTCGTAGTACTCGTAGGAATCGTTCTTTATGTTGTATTTGGTAGTGAGTCCGTTTATGCCACCGAACCACACGTTACCGAGGTCGTCGCAGAAGCTGGTGAAAATGTAGCGCGTACCCACACCTCGCTTGCCATCTTCGGCGAGTACGGGTAAGTGCTTGACCTCGTGAGTGTTTCGATTGATGCAAGAAGCCCCTTCGCCGTATGAACCGACCCAAATGTTCCCGTCGGCATCTTCGCCGATGGATAGGATTACGTTTGCGCTGTAATCGTGATTGTGCAGGTAGTGGCGCCATTTACCGGTAGCGGGGTTGTAGCGGCTGACACCCTTGTCGGTTCCGAACCAACGTTCGCCGAAAGAGTCCTCGTATACCGCGTTTACATGTCCGGACATCAGAGAATTCGGATTTCCGCGCTCGGGCTTGATTACTGTGAGGGTACTTTCATAAGGGGGTATATAGTTAACACCGCTGTGACTTGTGGAAATCCATGTACCTCCATCTTTGTCGATGAGGACGTCGGAAACGGTGCTACCCGAGAGTTCGACCTCCGTGTTGTCGCCGTCGCGCAGGTGTTTGAGGAGTCTGCCATCGTTTGCATCGATGATGTATATACCGGCGCCGTCCACGCCAAGGAGCAGAGTATCAGCGCCGTTGTGGGTCATTGCATTGACCGGCATGGGCGGGATGTGGAATGGGAGACGGCGTTTGACGTTGTTGTTGAGGTCGATGGAGAAAACGTTTGAGGAAAAAGGCCCTACATAAAGCCGATTTGCAGCCACGGCGAGCGATTTGACGTGTATGCCTTCAGTGCCGGGAACGAGGGCTATATCGTTTTGGCGGTTTAGGCCGATGCTGTACACACCTTCGCGGGTGCCGGCGTAGATTCGGTCGTTGTGCGGGAGGACGTAGTGAATGAGAACGCCCTCCGGGCCAACGGGTTGTGGCATACCGTCGGCACGGGCCGTGTAAACGCCGTTGTTAGTGCCGATTACGATACGGCCATCGGGCAGGATTGCGAAGTGATATATATTAATGTGTGGATTGTTGAATGAAACGCGCTTTATGTACTGATCCAAAGAGCGGTCGTAGCTGTAGATTGTGCCGGACTTCGAAGCGATCCAAACTTCACCGTCGGGACCGACCTGCATGGTAGTTGCAGAAGCGATGTGGTCGTTAGATTCTTCGCTGTCGTCGAGAGAGTAATGGCGGAACCGATACCCGTCGTAACGCTCGAGCCCAGAGTTGGTGTACATCCAGATATATCCGTCGGAATCTTCCTCCAACTCGTAGACCTGACGGCTTGAAAGGCCGTCGCGCATATTTATATAACGAATCTCCCGGGCGTTAACGCTCAGAGAAATAGCAATATAGATTAAAGCGGCAACAAGATAAAACAGTCGTTTCATCGAAGCAATCATGGTTTATAATAAGCAAGGCATCACAAAGATAGGAATTTTTACGCAACTATGCAAATTTTTGGCACATAATGTGCTTGTATTGAAACGAGTGGTTATGCGGCGCCTTGTGATGCGGGTGTTGTGCCGGGAACGGGTGGCAGAACGTTGAAATTTCGGCGATATGCTTTTTTGCCGTCGGACAGAGTTATGGCTCCGTCTTCGATGAGGATGCCGAAATCAGCGGCGTTGTGGTCTTTTTTGATTTCGAGAGGCAATTCGATGATTGCTCGAACGCGCCCGTTCTGGTCGAAAATCTGTATACCGCTGTCGGTCACTGCCCAAAGAAGGCCTTTGGAGTCGAATGCCATGCCCCCGAGATCGATGTCATTGTTATTATAGCTGTGAGGCCAGTAGAAACGCTGACAGTTGACAGGCTTGCCTTGTTGGATAATGCACTGGTCGATGTGCCCGTCATTGATTTGGCGGATGGCTGCCAGACGGTTGTCGGGGTAGGGTATTGTTTGCTCCATCGAGGCTGCCACTTCTACGGGTGAGGTTGATTGCCATTGGTTGCTGCAACCTTCGAGAATCGGGGCAAGTGTGTTGTTGGAGGTAGTACCAACGGATACGTCGCCATCCCAAAGCCACTTCATCATGTCGTCGAATATGACGTTTGTGCGTGCGAAGCTGTGACCGCTTTCGGTCCAGTCGAATTCGCAGTCGTAGCCGGCAAATTCGAGTGCCGATGCAACGAGGACATTGTGTTCGTACCAGCTTCCGAATGTTGGGTTCCAGGTGTCGGAGTAGCCGTCCTGAATGTATATTTTGAGAGGTTTTGGTTCGTGTTTGCGGATTATCGCTTCGAGGTCGTGACCTCCGCGCATTGGCACAAACGTACCGCATCCGCTGTAAACGCGTCCGAACAGGTCGGGGCGCTGCCATGCGGCGTTAAGGGCAGCTATTCCGCCACTGCTGAGGCCGAAGATAGCTCTGTGAGCCGGGTCGCTGCTGATGTTGATGGGTTGTCCGTCGTCGAGACGTGTGTTTGTCACCGCCGGGAGGAGTTCAGTTTCGATAAAAGTGGCGAAGAGGTCGTCGGTGGCGTCGAATTCGTTGCTACGGTTGTATCGAATCACTTCACCGTTCTCCTCAAGAACCACACCTGGTTGGAGATACACGCCTATTGTGAAGGGCATGTGGCCATCAGCAATCAGCGAGTCCAATCGTGCGGGCGCATTGCATGTGATTCCGTCCATAGCCAGGAAGAGTGCGGCGGGTTCGGCGCCGGTGTAGCCATCGGGGACGGATATTGAATACGAGTGCACCGTGCCGGGATAGATTCGGGAATTTTCCAGAGTGCCGCGCAGGAGAGTGTAGGCGTTGGCTGTGAGGGCGCAACCGAGCAGGGCGCAGGCGAGGAGTATGCGAAGAAAAGTGAGTTGCATGGTTAGTTAAAGGTGGTTTACCCTGCAAAGGTAAGGAAAGTTAATAAATAAACAAAACCGAAAAAACAGGGTATAAATAGCGGGAAAGGAGGTAGAATAATCGTTTTAATGCGGATTTTCGACCTCTTTTGACATAAATTCGACCTTTAAAGCGTCAAAAGTGAGTAATTTCGCGATCGGATTAAGTAATAGTATATAGCATTCCGACTACCAAACCAATCAAATAACATGGAAACGTACATAGGAATGGATTTTGGCGGAACCAAACTGCTGATAGGCGAAGTCGACAGTGCCGGACGCATTCTGGGCCAAAAATCCTATAAGACCGGATATATCAATCAAGCCTCGGCGACTGAAATAATATTGTCGTCGCTGGCGGACTATCTTGAAACTGTAGGAACGGCCGATCGTCGTCCGGTAGCTGCCGGCGTCGGAATGATCGGGCGAGTGGATACAGCCAAGGGTCAGTGGTTGCAGATGGATACCAACCGTAGCCATTGCGTAAATCTGGCCGAAGAAGTGAAGAGCTTACTGAATATAGATTGCTACCTCTCCAACGATGTGAAGAGTGCAACCGTTGCAGAACAATGTTGGGGTTACGGTCGGCAATCGGATAATTTCATCTATATAAATATAGGAACCGGAATCGCTGCCGGATGTGTGGTGAACGGACGATTGATCCGCGGTTCGCATTTCAATGCCGGTGAAGTGGGCCATACGCAGAGCGGAGTACACACCGGAGTGAAGTGTTGCTGCGGGCGCTATGACTGCGTTGAGGCTATTGCCGCGGGCGTAGGGTTCGACAGTTGCGCACGCCTTTTGGCTCCCGCTTATCCCGAGTCGGCGCTTTATATTCCCGTTGACGGCAGTCGCGTGGATGTGCGTCTGGTTTACGACCTCTATCGCCAGGGCGATTCCTTCTGCAAGTTGCTGGTGGAGAATGCCGCCACCGGCATAGCGAACCTGATAATGAACCTGGTTCGCGTGACCGACCCTGACACCGTGGTGCTCGGCGGAGGAATTGTGAGCGACCCGATGATGTATGAAATGGTGCTTGAGCGCCTCCATGCCGGAACCATGCGTTTTGTGACCAATGGTGTGGTAATCACCGAATTAAATCCGGCCTATATCGGCTTGCTGGGAGCAGCAGCCGTGGCTATGACAGAATCAGATAAAGTAGCAGCAGAAGTATGAAAATTACCGTAGCCCAAAATGAGGAAGTATTCGACCTTGCGGCGGCTTCCCGAATAGTAAATCAAATTTGTGCGAAGCCTTCGAGTGTGATAGGTCTTTCTACCGGTCGCACCACGGGCAATATTCATCGCCTGGTGTGCCGCATGCACTCGGATGTGAATTTCAATGTAGACGATGTGACTCTTTTCGGTCTTGACGAGGTGACCAATGTGCCTCGTGAATATGCCGGGGCTTGCTACACGATGCTTCGGACCGAAATCGTTGATGATTTGGGGGTTGCGGAGTCGAACTTTCTGATGCTTCCAACCAAATCGGACGATTTTGCGGGCGAATGTCGTAAATTTACCGAAGAACTCAATCGCCGGGGCGGAATTGACCTTCTGATCCTTGGGCTTGGCGAAAACGGGCATCTCGGGTTCAACCAGCCCGGAACGCCGTTGAACAGCACCGCTTGGGTGGCATCGATGGACGAACGCCTTGAGGCGCGTATCCGCAGGGAAACAGCCACTCCCGACGATGTAGAGCTTGGAGGTGTGACACTTGGCATCCGTGACATTATGCATGCCCGTCGGATTGTACTTGTGGCTAAGGGTGAGAATAAGCGGGCGATAGTGAAGGAGATGCTCACAGGCTCCGTGAGCAGCGATTGCCCGGCATCGGTGCTTCAGCTCCATCCTGATTGTGAATTCTTGCTGGATGCTTCGGCTGCAGCGGATATAAACGTTGAAAAACTTAGAAATGGCTATGAATAAGGATGTTAATATACAGGCATCGTCGACGCAGACCAGCTATGCGGGAGCGTTTATGACGATGGTGTTCCTCTTTTTCGTGGTGGGCTTTCTCACAACGGTGAACACACAGTTCCAAGCACCTCTAAAGGCCGCATTCCTCGGAGAAACAGGTGCACTTCAGAATACCTTTGCCACTTTGATTACTTTTTCGTGGTTTTTGGCTTATCCTGTGTGCGGATCTTTGGGTTCTCGCTGGATTAATGCCGGGGGCTACCGCAGCACGTTAATCAAAGGGCTTGCCATGATGGCAGCGGGTTTGATACTGTTCCTGCTGTCGGCCGTGAGTGCTTCGGTGTATCCCGGATTTGTACTTTCGTTCGGAGAGGTTTCGGTTCCGGCTGCCTTTATCGTATTCCTTCTTGGTTCATTTGTTACCGGTGGCAGTGTCACAGTGCTTCAGGTGGTCCTGAATCCTTATCTTTCTGCTTGTCAGGTAAAGGGTACCCAGCCGGTGCAGCGTCTTGCTATCGGCGGGTCGGCAAACTCCATCGGCACAGCCATCGCGCCCTATTTTGTTGCCGGCATTGTGTTCGGCGGCCTTGCTCTTGAGGACATTTCAATAGACTCTCTCATCATTCCCTTTATGGCTCTTACGGGTTGTATTGTGCTGATAGCTTTGGGGTTGCGCACAATCAATCTGCCCGACCTCACCGCTACGCGCAGTGAATCGTCCGATGAGTTGACCCGCAGTGTCTGGTCGTTCCGTCATCTGACCTTGGGAGTTGTTGCCATTTTCTTCTATGTAGGCGCAGAAGTTTGCATCGGAGCTAATATAACAATGTATGCGCACGAGCTGTCGCTTGAATCTGTAGCTCTCATCACCACTATCTATTGGACCGGTATCCTTGTGGGTCGTCTTGTGGGCAGCGGTCTGAGCACGGTTTCTCCCCGCCTGCAGTTGATTGTGACCACTTCGGCGGCGATAGTGCTCACTGTTGTAGCCATAAGCATCAACGACCCTTGGGTTCTCGCAGCCGTGGGTCTGTGTCACTCCACCATGTGGGGATGTATCTTCACTCTTGCAGTGAAAGACCTGGGTAAGTACACCACCGTTGCCTCGGGCGTGTTCATGATCGGAGTAGTTGGCGGCGCTATACTGCCTCTCCTTCAGGGCGTTTGGGCCGACGTGAGCGGAAGCTGGCGTCCTACCTGGTGGCTCGTAGTGGGTTCGGAAATGATAATGTTATACTATGCCCTGTGGGGTTCAAAGATCAATAAAAATGAGATTAGTGAATAAGATTTTAGCGTTAGGCGTAGTCCTTATGGCTATATGCGGATGCAAGAGCACAGCATCCGAAGTTAAGGAAGTCAACCCGGATAAGGTGGTTGCTGCGTATGTGACCTCTTGGGCGAAGGGTATGCCCGATCCTAACATCATGACGCATATCAATTACGCATTCGGAGGTGTGAACGAAACCTTCGATGGCGTTAAAATCGGGAATGAGCCCCGCTTTGCGCAAATCGTTGAGCTTAAGAAAGTTAATCCCAATCTGAAAGTGCTTCTTTCCGTGGGAGGCTGGGGCGCAGGTGGCTTCAGCGAAATGGCCTCGGATGCTTCTCGCCGCGAATCCTTCGCCAAGGATTGCGCCCGCATTGTGAAAGAATACGGAATTGATGGTATCGACATCGACTGGGAATATCCCGGCAGCGATATGGCCGGCATTTCCGCATCCGAAGATGATACCGCCAACTTCACCTTGCTGATGCGTGATCTGCGCAAGGCTATTGGTGATGATAAGCTTCTGACTCTTGCGAGCTCGGCCTCCGGGGAATATATCGACTTCCGTGCCATCATGCCTTATATGGATTTCATCAACCTGATGACTTACGATATGGGTAACGCACCCCAGCATCAGGCCGGACTTTACAATTCGCCCAACACCGGTCGTCTCACCTGCGACAGTTCGGTGAAGGCTCATATGGCTGCCGGTGTGCCCGCTAACAAAATAGTGCTCGGCTTGCCTTTCTACGGTCGCGGTCCGGTTGGGCAGCATGGAGCTGACTACCGTAATATAGTTGTTCCCGAAAACTGCACCGTAGTTTGGGATTCGATAGCCATGGTTCCTTACATTGCCGATTCCACCGGCACAATGGTTTTCGGTTTTGATAATCCTCAGTCGCTCAAAGGTAAATGTGAGTATGTAGGCAAGCACAATCTGCGCGGTACCATGTACTGGGACTATAATGGAGATAACGACGAGAAAGAACTTGCAACTACAGTTTATGACAACACGGTTTACCAGCCCGCCAAGCAAAATGTGCTGGTGCTGAACGAGGGTGGCGGTCAACATGGCCCGTTCACTAAAAAAGCCATGGAATGGCTCCGCGAGCAGGCCGATCAGCAGGGTTTCTCAATTACCGAGCTCCGCAATGCCAACGCTATCACTGAAGACTTCCTCAAAGGTTACGACATGGTGATTCAGCTTGATTTCCCTCCCTACACCTGGCCCGAAGCCGCTCAGAGTGCCTTCATAGATTACATCGATAATGGAAAAGGCAGCTGGATCGGTTTCCACCATGCCACCTTGCTTGGTGAATTTGACGGTTATCCTATGTGGGATTGGTTCTCCGACTTTATGGGAGGCATCAAATTCCAGAACTATGTTGCACAGCTTGCCGACGGTACCGTGGTGGTAGAAGATTCCATCCACCCCGTAATGGCCGGTGTAAATCCCAAATTCGTACTTCCCGATGATGAATGGTATACGTACAATGTTAGTCCAAGAGCCAATGTGCAGGTATTGGCATCAGTAGATGAAAACACCTACACCCCGGCTACCGAAATTAAGATGGGAGACCATCCGGTAGTGTGGACCAATCCCTCCAAAAAGGCTCGCAATGTTTATTTCCAGTTTGGTCATAGTCCACGCTTGTTTGAGAGCGAAGATTTTGAACAGCTTTTCACAAATGCTCTCAAATGGGGACTATCTAATTAGTATTCAGGTTTAAGGATTTTTAGGTTGATAAGGATGCTTCGATGTAGAATCGAGGCATCCTTGCTATATGGGGTAGTAGGGTGGAAATGACGTTTGGGGTTAAAATTCTGTAATTTAGGGTATTAAGTATTAAATGGTAAAATTTGTCGAGATAAAATTGGAGGTATAAATGTTGTTTTTTCCACCTATTTGGACGGAAATTGAACTATTTGAAGTTGCTTTGAGGGGTAACTTTGCGCATCAATCATTATCATTAAATTCAATAGCATGAAAATCAAAATCGCATTGTTGATTCTTGCACTGTGCAGCGTGCTGGGAATGTCGGCGCAGCACTTCACCGTTACCGGTGTTGTGACCGACCCCGAAGGCGAACCGCTGCCGGGTGTTAGTATCGTTGTGCAGGATAGCAAGCCTCAACGAGGCACTATTACTGACATTGACGGTAAATTTAACATTAAGGCCGCTTCCGGCGAAGAGCTCACATTTAACTATGTAGGATTTTTGCCCGAGAAAGTGAAAGTGAAATCCGGTCAGACTACCTATGATGTAGAAATGAAGGAAAACACCGCACAGCTTGACGAAGTAGTAGTAATCGGCTACGGTCAGCAGCGCAAAGTAACCATGACCGGTTCGGTGTCCAACCTTGGAGGTAAGGAACTGTTGAAGTCACCTGCAGCCTCTATTGGAAATGCCCTTTCGGGTAAGCTTCCCGGTCTTCAGTCGGTACAGTACTCCGGTGTTCCGGGAGCCGACGACCCTGTGATTCGTATTCGTGGTGTAGGATCGTTCAACAGCGCCGATCCTCTGGTACTGGTTGACGGTGTAGAACGAGAGTTCAGCCAGATCGACCCCAACGAAATTCAGGACATTTCAATTCTGAAGGATGCATCCGCAACAGCCGTGTTCGGTGTACGCGGTGCAAACGGTGTTATTCTTGTAACCACCCGTCGTGGTGAGGTAGGTAAGCCCTCTATTACCTTCAGCGCCTCTGCCGGTCTGCAGCAGATATCCCGCTTCCTTGAGCCTGCCAGCTCCTATGAATATGCCACCGCATACAACCACGCTCAGGAAGTAGAAGGCGTGGATCCTTCCGGTTGGAAATATTCACAGGAAGCCATCCAGCACTGGAAAGATATGGATATGCCCACCGTTTACCCCAGCACCAACTGGTTCACTTATCTGATGAATAACCATGCATGGCAGCAGCAGTACAACGTGAACGTATCCGGCGGTACCGATCGTGCTCGCTACTTCGTGTCGGTAGGTATGCTCGACCAGGACGGTCTGTTCAAGACCTTCAATCAGGGCAAGGATGCCAACTTCCGCTATCGTCGTTATAACTACCGCGCCAACCTGGACGTAGACCTCTCAAGCCGCAGCTCACTTTCAATCGGAATCGGCGGCCGCATCGGCAAACGCAACTCCATCGGTAACGGTGAGTACAATGGCCAGAGCGGTGTGTTCGGTGTCGAAGGTCTTCTGAACAACGGTATGCCTATGGCCGGTTATGGTCTTGACAGCGAAGGACGTCGCATCGTATCCGACCCCGACCTCGTAGGTGCTATCGGTATGGACGGTCTTGGCCTCATCTATCAGCATGGCTGGACCACCCAGACCACCAACGTAGTTAACCTCGACCTTCAGTACAAATTGAAGCTCGACTTCATCACCAAGGGTCTTGATTTCCGTATCAAAGGTTCTTACAACTCCGATTACACACAGCAGAAAGCCCGTACCACCGGCGACGGTATCAACTACAAGGCAACCATCGCTCAGGGTCAGTACGAGGCCGACGGTACTCCCAAGATCGTATATGTACGTCAGGGTGACACCTGGCCTCTCGGTTATGGCGAATCCAAGTGGGGTGGCCGTAACTGGTACGCCGAAGCCGCTTTGAACTACAACCGTAAGTTCGGCGACCACAACGTAGGCGCACTTGTACTTTATAATGAATCCAAGAACTACTACCCCGGCGGTATCTACAATTCTATCCCCCGCGGTTATGTGGGTATGGTAGGCCGTGTGACTTACGACTTCCAGACCAAGTATATGGTTGACCTGAACATGGGCTACAACGGCTCCGAGAACTTTGCCAAGGGCAAACGCTTCGGTTTCTTCCCCTCCGCTTCAGTGGGTTGGATCATCTCCTCAGAAGACTTCTGGGAACCCATCCGTTCCGTATGGTCTTACTTCAAAATCCGCGGTTCAGTAGGTAAGGTAGGTAACGACCAGGGCGTAGGCCGCTTCCTGTATCTGCCCGGCACCTGGCAGTTCTACACCAATAACGGTGGTGCCTGGTGGACTAACGACCGAACCGGTAACTTCGGTGTGAACAACACCAACTGGATGCCCGGTGCGCGCGAAGAAAGCAACGGTAACCCCGATGTGACCTGGGAAACCGCAACCAAGCAGAACTATGGTGTTGATTTCCGCTTCTTCCGTGACCGCCTGAGTCTTAGCGGTGATATCTTCTTCGAAGACCGTAAGAACATTCTTGTGGACAACAGCTCTACCATTGCCGGTATCAGCGCACTGAAGCCCAGCTCCGTGAACTTCGGCCGAGTAAAGAACCATGGTTATGAAATCGTTCTCCGTTGGGCCGACCGTATTGGCGAAGTGAACTATACCATTTCACCCACCATCTCCTTTGCCCGAAATAAAGTAGTTGAAATGGCCGAAGTGAAGAAAGAATTCGACCACATGTACCAGACCGGTCATCCCGTAGGCCAGCCCTTCGGCTACGACTTCTTTGAATTCTATGTACCCGGCGAAACCGAAAAGCGCTATCAGGAAGTTTACGGCGTAGAAATGCCCGACCAGCAGATTACCCTGCGTCCCGGCGACAGCGTATTCGTGGACCTCACCGGCGACGGTAAGGTGGACGCAAACGACGTACACGCAATCGGCTACAGCGATATTCCCGAATACACCGGCAGCCTTATGGCATCGTTGAACTGGAAGGGTCTCGACTTCTCCATGACCTGGGTAGGTGCAACACATGTGAACCGTCAGCTGAGCTCGTTCTATACCCCGGCTTTCGGTACCGGTAACCAGTCCATGCTCAACAAATGGGTATACGACAACTCCTGGACCGAGGACAATCCCGATGCAATCCTTCCGCGAATCTCCCTTGAGAAATCAGCTCGCGAGCACAACGGCTCCATGTCGGCTCCCTGGATGGTTGATGCATCCTACATCCGCCTGAAGAACGTTGAAATCGGTTATTCGTTCCGTATCCCCGGCGTGCCCGCCAACAGCATCCGCGTATATGCCAACGGCTATAACCTGCTCACCTTCACCAGCTTCAAAGCCAACGACCCCGAAGCCCAGGCCGGCTACGGCAGCACTCGTTATCCTATGACCCGAGTGTACAACTTCGGTCTTAACATTAACTTCTAATATTAAAGATAATGAACCTCATAAATAAATTGCGAATCAAAACTTCCACTCTGATCGGGGCCATGGGTCTTCTGATCGGTGCAAGTTCGCTCTACTCCTGCGTTGACGATATCAATGTAGGCGAAGACTTCCTGGAGAAGCAGCCGGGTGTTGACGTAACCATGGACACCATCTTTGCCAAGGGCGAGAATGCCAAGCGCTTCCTGTGGCACATGTACGGCGCAATGCACAATGCATTCACCTACACCGGCGCCGTGTGGTACTCCTCCTCCGATGCTCTGACCGACATCTGCCAGTCGTACTGCGGATGGCACAACTTAGGTAGCTACTATGGTGGCGACCTCACAGAAACAGCTCAGGATAACGGTGGCTTCGTGAAATTCCCCTTTATCGCCAACGGCGACGGTAATGCTCGCGTAGGAATCTGGCGCACCATCCGCGAAGGTTGGATTTTCATCGAAAATATCGATCGCGTACCCGACCTGAGCGAAAGCGAAAAGAGCCAGCTCCGAGGCGAAACCTATGTTATCATGGCATCGCGCTATCTGGATGCATTCCGAAACTTCGGTGGTCTGCCCAAGGTTGACCGTTCTTACGAATCGGCCGATGTAGTAGACGGCAAGCGAATGACAGTTCTTGAAACAGCAGAATTCATCGACGGATTGATTCAGAGCGCCATCGATGAGCCCGGGCTTCCCTTCTATGTGCAGGACCAGGCAACCAACTCAGGTCGTCTGACCAAGGGTTCCGCTTACGGTCTGCGTGTCAAGCTGTGGAATTTCGTTGCTTCGCCTCTGTTCAACAACGATAAGCCTTACATGGAATTTACCCGCAACGAAGAAAATCAGGATCTCCACCAGATCTGGACCGGCGGTTATCAGGCAGAACTCTGGACCAAGGCCCTGAAGGCTTGCGAGGACTTCTTCGCCGCCAACGCCTCCAACGGCAACTACTTCGCACTTGTACAGCCCACCGGTACCACCGAGCAGGACTACTGCAACGCCTACCGTGCCGCTTACTGGTTCCGCGGCAATAGCGAAAAGTTGATTGAAGTACACGCCGGTGCCGGTAACAACCCCTGGAACGGTGACTGGAACGTAGAAGGTATGGACGAATTCGGTATGGCACTGTTCACACTCGAATATATGGAGATGTTCGGTATGGCCGACGGTCGTAACTTCCCCTACGACAACGTGTTCAACACCAACAATCCTGACAACATCGATATGTTTGCCAACCGCGACCCCCGTCTTTACGAAACAATGGTGGTGAACCGCAACAACCTCGTAGAGCAGTACAAGGGCTTGTCCAGCACCGAGTTGTGGGAAGGCGGAAACATCGACCAGACCCAGAATCCTGCCGTAACCGACAACCCCTGGTCCACCCGCATGAAACTGTTCAAGTATATCCGCGACGACGGTTATGCCGGCTACTATCCCGCCAACTATGCTTACCTCCGTATGGCCGACATCCATTATTGCTATGCCGAAGCACTTGCCCAGACCGGCAATCTGACCAAGGCCTGCGAAGAGATGAATAAGGTGCGTGCCCGTGTAGGCCTTGGCAAGGTAGAGCAGATGAATCCCGAGCTCAACCTCACCTCCAACAAGGATAACTTCATCGAGCAGCTGATGAAAGAACGCGCCTGCGAATTCGGCTTCGAAGATCACCGCTGGTACGACCTGATCCGCTACAAGCGCTCCGACATCTTCAAGAAGCAGGTACACCAGCTCCGTATCTGGCGTAAGGATGCCAACGGCAACAAGATGGATCCGGCCGACTACGACGGCAACACCAGCCTCGAACCCGGCGAACCCTGGCCTTCTTGCATCTATGAGAAAATACCTTGCACCAACAATATCCGTGTATGGTGGGATACCGACAACCAGACAAGCAAATGGTCTGACAAGTGGTACCTCTCGCCCATCTCACGCGATGAAATTAACAAGGGCTATGGTCTGAATCAGAACCCCGGTTGGTAATTAATATCAGAAAAACAAAAGCTATGAATATGAAAAAAATGTTGTTCCTTGCAGCATTGGCGGCAACAATGACTGTTAATGCTCAGGTAACACTCAATGATAAAAACGCAGTGGCCTATGATCTGGGCTACGGTGTAGAAATCAGCGATTTCTTCAGCACCGCCGCCGTGACCACCATCAGCGGCGAAGAACTGCAGCAGACATCGGCCACCAACCTCGCCCAGGCACTGTACGGTCGTCTTCCAGGCCTGACTGCCCTCTCCGGCGGTGGTTTCGCAGCCGATGAGAACAAGGGCGCGTCCTTCAATATCCGCGGCTACCACACCCTTAACGATAAGAGCATTCTCATTCTGGTTGACGGCTACGAACGCCCCATCGACCGCCTCAGCGTTGAGGAAGTAGAGAGCGTGACCGTTCTCAAGGATGCCGCAGCAACCGCACTCTTAGGTCATGAGGGTGTTAACGGCGCAATTCTGGTCAAGACCAAGCGCGGCTCCGAGGGAAAGACTCATGTTAAGGTTGACTACAGTCACAAATTCCAGTTCGATCCCCAGTTTGCCGACATGGTTGACGGCTACACCTACGCCAACGCCCTGAACCGTGCACGCCTCAACGACGGCCTTACCGCTACCTATTCCAATCAGGAATTGGCCGCATTCCAGGATGGTTCGATGCCGAGCATTTACCCCAATGTAAACTGGCGCGACCTCACCTTCAAGAACCATGCCGAGGAAGATCATGCCTATGTATCGGTTTACGGCGGTACCAACCGTGTGAAATATTACACAAATATTGACTTTGTTGATGCCCGCGGCGCCCTCCGCGATGCCCAGCAGGACACCTACAATGCTCAGCTTCGCCAGTCCAAGGCCAATATCCGCACCAATCTGGACTTCAACATCACCAACACCACCGAAATGTCGGTGAACCTGTTCGGAATGTTCCAGGAGACCAAGCGTCCGGCCGAACTCACCGCCGATGATGCAGTAAATTCAATCTACCGTATCCCTGCGAGCGCCTTCCCCGTTCGCACAACCAACGGTGTTTGGGGCGGTAATGAGGTTTACGGCAATGTTAACCCGATTGCTCGCATTCAGGAATCAGGTTTCTATAAAACTCACCAGCGTCAGCTGTGGGTTGACGGCAAATTGAGCCAGAAGCTCGATTTCTGGGTGCCCGGATTGAGCGTGTTCATCAGCGCAGCCTATGCCAACTCTTCCATCATCGAAGAGCAGAGCATCAAATCCTTCGAGTACGGCTACGAGCGCTTCACCGGAGCCTTCGGGGATATGAACAATGTATCTTTGGTTACTTTCGGTAACAAGCAGAACGAATTGAGCTTCAGCAACTGGAACGGCCCGCAGTGGTGGACCGCCAGCGGCAATATCGGCGTGAACTATCAGCACTCATTCTTCGGCGACGACCACTTCAATGCAGCCTTTGTCTATAATAATAAAGGTGAGAACTCTGATGGCCGCGGTAATACCTTCTATCGTCAAAATGTGATGGGTATTTTCCACTACGACTACCAAAATCGCTTCATGGGTGACCTCGTACTGGCCGGAAACGGTTCAAACCGCTCCTATCCTTCCAAATGGTCGTTCTCTCCCACCCTTTCATTAGGTTGGATCTATGCCAACGAGGTTGGAGCGCTGACCTATGGTAAACTCCGCGCTTCCGGTGCTATTCAGCATACCGACTATATGCCCACCTACGGCATGTGGCTTCCTACCTGGGATGCTTCGCACGGCTATGTGGTAATCGGTAACAATTACAACTCCACCTGGGGTGCATCTCTGGGTGCCTTCCCCACCACCGATTTCAGCCAGGAAACATCCAAGAGCGTGAACGTGGGTACAGATCTTCGCATCGCCAAGTGCCTTGACTTCACCGTGGACGGTTTCTATCAGCGTCGAAGCCACATCATGCTGTCGGCTAACAATGAAAACTCCTCAGTAGTAGGTATTCAGTCGTCCTACAACGATGTAGGCGAAGTAGAAAGCTATGGCTTCGAGGTAAGCGCCAAGTTTGCCAAGCGTCTTGTGAACGGTCTGAACCTGAACGCCGGTGCCACCTTGGGTTGGGCCCGCAACAAAGTTGTGAAGTACATCGGTACCCCCACCTATCCTCTGAGCGATCCTGTTGGACGTCGTGTCAACGAAGCCTTTGGTCTTGTAAGCGCCGGCTTCTTCAAGGATGCAGCGGATCTTGCATCGGCCAACCGTCAGGAATTCTCCACCGTAAGCGTGGGTGACGTTAAATATATGGACCTCAACAACGACGGAGTAGTTAACGAGTTCGACGTAACGGCCCTCAACGGCAGCACCGACATCCCCGAACTGAACTATGCCTTCAACGTAGGGCTCGAGTACAAGGGCTTCGGCTTCAACGCCTGGTTCCAGGGCACGGGCAACTACATGAAGTATCTTCCCTCTACCATCTGGGGCGGTATGGCCAACAGCGGTAACCTCTCGGTAGATTACTACAACAACTGCTACGATGTAGCCGGTGATAACGCACTGTTCCCCCGCCTGACCACCCTCGAGAACAAAAACAACACCCAAGCCAGCGACCTGTGGTACAAGAAGGTTCACTTCCTGAAGCTTCGCAACTGCGAAATCTACTACAAGGTACCCGCCAAATTGCTCAGCAAGATGTGGCTCTCCGAGGCCAAGGTGTTCGTACAGGGCGAAAACCTGCTCAACTTCGACAATGTAGACAGCATGGACGCCGAGGTGCTCTCAACCGCCTACCCCATGTTCAAGGGTGTGAACGTAGGTTTGACCTTGACCTTCTAACGAAGTGTTAACCAATAATTTAACCGAATAAACCATGAATAAGTTTCAATATATATTATTAGGTTTGACAGCCGTAGCTGGCGTAAGTTGTGCCGATCTGGACTACAACGAAGCCTCCAGCCGCGATGAAGAATGGACCTACAACAGCCCCATCAACGGCGTGAAGAACCTGGTGTACGACGTATACGCCCAGATGCCGAGCGAGTTCAAGGACGACCTCTACGGTCAGGGCGCTATGATTGCCAGTGCAAGCGATGAGGCAGAGTTCGCGCTTTCTTACTCATCTATCCACAACTACTATAATGGCGGTTGGACAGCCTCCAATCCTTTCTCCAATACCTGGACAGTGAGCTACCGCGCAATCGCTCAGGTGCATATGTACCTTGAACGCATCGACAAAATCGACCTCTCCGAGTACGAATATGCTCCGGACTATGAAAATATGGTTCAGCAGTTCGAAATCTTCCCCTATGAGCTTCGTTTCCTGCGTGCTTACTACTACTTTGAACTGGTACGCGCCTATGGCGATGTGCCTCTGGTGACCACCACGCTGACCAACGCACAGGCCAACACTGTTGAACGTGCCGCCGCCGCTGATGTGTTCAAGTTCATCGTGGATGAGTGTGATGCCGTGGCTCAGTATCTTCCCGTGAGCTACAACGACATCCCCGGCCAGGAAATCGGCCGCGCTACCCGTGGTGCAGCCCTTGCACTGAAGGCTCGTGCGCTGCTTTACCAGGCTTCTCCTTTGTTCAACAAGGACAATGACAAGGAATTGTGGAAGCAGGCTGCTGCCGCATCGAAGTTCATCATCGACAATGCATCCATCTGGGGCTATAGCTTGAGCCCTTACGCAAATCTGTGGGGTCATGACACCTTCACCAATCCCGAATTTATCTTCGTTCTCGGTACTACCGCCGACAATACCTTTGAGAAGAACAACTATCCCGTAGGTGTTGAAAACGGTAACTCCGGCAACTGTCCTACCCAGAGCCTGGTTGATATGTATGAATATCAGGCCGATGGCAAGACCTTCAAGGAAAAACATCCCGGCACCGTGAATGTGACCACCGAAAATCCCTATGACGGCCTTGACCCCCGCTTTGAGCTGACCGTAGTGAAGAACGGCGACCTGTGGCCCTCCAACACCAATCAGCAGCTGGTTATGGAAACCTTCCAGGGCGGCTTCAACGGTGCTCCCAAGTATGGCGCAACTCCTACGGGCTACTACCTGAAGAAGTTTGTAGACGGATCTTGTATCACCACTACCAACAATCCCACCACCACCCGTCACAACTGGATTGTGATGCGCTTAGCCGAGGTTTATCTGAACTACGCCGAGGCAATGTACAACTACTACGGTGATGCCGACAATGCCGGCGAATTCGGCATGAGCGCCAATCAGGCCATCAACGTGCTTCGCAACCGTGCCGACATCATGATGCCCGAATTCAGCGGCAGCGCCGACTTCGAACAGCGCTACATGCGTGAACGTATGGTTGAGCTCGCATTCGAGGGTCATCGCTTCTGGGACGTTCGTCGCTGGAAGAAGGGCGCAGAATTCTTCTCCAATGTAGACGTGGCCGACCTGACCAAGGATGCTTCCGGCAACCTTATTCTCAACCGTGCCACCAAGGCTCGCAAGTGGGATGATAAGTACTATCTCTATCCCATTCCTCAGTCCGAGAGACAAAAGAACGGCAATCTGACTCAGAATACCGGCTGGTAATCCATCAGATTATAGAGTTAACTTATTCAAATGACTTTATTTATGAAAAAATCCAAATTATATATACTTGCAGCGGGTCTTGCAATGGTCACCTCCCTGAGCTTCAGCTCCTGCAGCAACGACGACGAGCCGGATTTCAACGATGTTCTGGCCGTGAAGTCGGTCCTTCCCACCAAGGTGATTGAGGGTCAGGTTGTTACCATTACCGGTACAGGCCTCGAAAAGGTAACCTCAATCGTTTTTCCGGGCGGCGTTGCCGTGTCCGACATCACCCGAGTTGGTAATGGCTATATTTCCGTGGTGACCCCCGCCGGTGTTAGCGCCGATGGCGGTGTTATCCGCCTGGAAGCTAACGGAGAGTCGGTAGAATCGACCACCGCCCTTACTTTGGGTCAGCCTACACCCCAGCGTGTTGCTCCCTTGGAACAGGAAGTAAAAATCAACGAATGTGTGGAAGTGTACGGTACAGACCTCGAGTTCATTACCAAAGCTTACTTCCCCGGTGCAGAGGGAGAGGATGTAGTGGTTGAAGCTGCAAGTTTCCGTCGTAAATCCACCGGTTCGCTCTTTATCTACACACCTATGGGTATAGCTGCCGGTCCGGCTGTTATCACTCTCGAAGATTATAGTGGCAAGAAGTACCAACTTCCTGAAATTCTCCTTTCCGATAAGGTTGGCGGAGCAGAGGAAGGTCCGCAGGGCGAAGGCTACGTTGCAATCTGGGAAGGTGATGTATATATCTACGACTGGGCAAACTGGCAGTATCTCACCAGTGATCAGCTCAATCTGGACGGAATCACGCTGAGTGAAGGCATGATGATGCGTCTCACCTTCGATAACCCCGATGGAGCAAGCGTGTGCGTGTGCGACGGTGTTTGGGGTGCGCCCGATATGGATGGCGAAGGCAACAACTCTCTGTGGATGACCGGTGGCACAACCGAGCTCGAATTCCCCATCTCTGCCGGTATGGTAGAGCAGATGAATGCCGGAACAGGTATCATTGTCGGCGGTGGTAACTACACTCTGAAGAAGATTGAGCTCTACCGCAGCTATCCTACCCTTTGGGAGGGTGAATACGCTGCCGGCTGGTGGTGGTATCTGCCCGCATCCGAACTGAATTTGAGCGCCATCACCCCCGAGGCCGGTCAGATTATCCGCTTCACCTTCACCCATCACGATGGCCCGCAGACATTCTGCCTCTGCGACGGCTGGTGGGGAGCGCCCTTCATCCGCGATGGCGGTGAAAGCCCCAACAACATCACCCTCGACGGTGGTGAGGACTTCCTCGAATTCGAGATTTCCGAAGGTATGGCTACCACAATGAACGGAGATGAAACCGCTCTAATCATCGGTGGAGACATCACCATCACGAAGATTCAGATTAAGACATTCTAACCCTTGCATGCGTCCCGGAATTATTCAGATCGTATTATCGCCTAATCACTCAATCGAATTCCGGGGCGCAAGCTTTTTTCCAAGAGCTTAGGGCTCCCAACTTATCAGCACCGGCCGAGTTCTTTGGTTTAGGTTAATAGAAATCGGCCGGTGTTCTTTTTTTCGATTACCTGAAATCGTCATTACCATAAATGTTATTATCATCGTTATTGCTATTACTAACCGGCTTTGTGTCGCTTCCGCTGCAGGTGGACAAGAGCTCCTCGCTTGAAGCCGAAGCAGCCGCCAAAGAGGTGCTTGAGGAGCGTGTACTCCACAACGGCGATAGCATTATCTGCTTTGACATCGACCCTCACGGCGCGCGAGCCAAGGGCCATCCATCCGACCCCGACTACGCTGTGTATGGTCATAAATCCGTTTATTTCGACCTCCACGGCAGCTCGATCGAACCTTATAATCGTCTTGTTTTCGACATTACCCCGGATTGTCCGGGTTTGCATGTAATCAATCTCACTGTGGGCTTTGAGAATCGGGAGGCTACCGGTGAGGGCTTCAACGAACCTGCCGGTGAGCATCTCATTCATCTGGATAACGGTCATGAGAACCATTGTTATTTCGAGATGGCCGATCTCCGTCGCGATAATATGAAGGGACTTCGGTTTACCGTGACTCTCAAAGGTCTTGAAACAGCCGTGAAGGATGAGTGCAAGATACACATAAATCGTATAGCAGCTCAGCGCGTTCCTGCAACCGAGCGCGTAAGTGGTTGGGCGCCGCAGTCCAATCAAATTGTCTACTCCATGAGCGGTTACCTGAGCAACAGCCCCAAGACCGCTCTTATCAATGTTGACCGTCTTTCTTCCAATCCTGCGTTCGTCCTTACCGACGCACGGACCGGGAACAAGGTTTTTGAAGGAGCGGTTCGTAAGCAATCCACCACCACCGGAGAATACGGCGTGATGGATTTCAGCACATTCACTACTCCCGGAACATATGTTCTCACTGCCGGCGGGCTTTCCACCGAGCCATCTGCCATCGGTGATGACCGTCTGTGGGACTCGGCCAATGAAAAAGTGCTGAGTTTTATCTATGGTCAGCGTTGCGGTTACCCCGTGCATGGCGTTCATTCCATGTGTCATGCTGACGTATTTAGTGTTCACAACGGCATGAAGCGTTCCTATGCCGGCGGCTGGCACGATGCGGGCGACCTCTCGCAGCAAACATTGCAGACGGCCGATGTGGTCTATGCGCTGCTTGAGATGTACAACAAGGAAAAGGATCGTAACCCAGTATTTGCATCGCGTCTGCGCGAAGAAGCACTCTGGGGATTGGACTTTGTGCTGCGCTGTCGGTTCGGCGATGGCTATCATGCCAGCAGTATGGGTCTTTTGATTTGGACCGACGGCGTGGTGGGGAGTCATGATGATATCCACACCGTGCGCATCCAGAATATCGCCTACGACAACTACCTCTATGCGGCCTATGAAGCATATGCAGCCCGAATATTGAACGATGATAGCGCAATGTCGGCTTATCTCACTCAAATTGCCCAGGAGGATTTCGACTTCGCTTGCGAGAAATTTGCCGAAAGCGGTTTCGGCGGTTGGATTACGCCCTATGAGCATACCTATTGCACCAGCGAGAGTCAGCATATGGCTACAGCGAGCTGGGCGGCTTCGATGCTCTATGAAACAACGGGCGATCACCGCTATGGCGATGCCGCTGCCGACTATGCCCATTATGTGCTCGATTCGCAGTGCGACAAGCCGGTGGGGAACAAGAAAATTTCCGGTTTCTTCTATCGCAATCCTCAAAAGCGCTCGGTGGTGCACACTATCCACCAATCGCGTGAGCAACTTTATATGTTGGCAATGACGGCACTCTGCCGCACTCAACCCGAACATGCCGATTATGCGAAGTGGTACAAATCAGTCCATGATTATGGCGAGTACCTCAAGGCAATGATGGCTTACACGGCTCCCTACGGTATGCTTCCTTCGGGCATCTATCATGAAGAAGAACCGACCGACACCGATGCCTTCTTTGCTGTGCATCTGTTTCCGCCCTCCGACGCTACCGAACGCTTCCGCGCTCAGCAACAACACGGCGAGGACGTGGGCGATGGCTACTTCGTGAAGCGTTTCCCGGTTTGGTTCAACATCTTCAACGGTAACCTGGCGGTGCATACCTCTTTGGGTAAGGCCGCTGCGCTGTGCGCCAAGTGCCTCAATGATAAAACATTGAGCGATATTAGCGTGGAGCAGCTCTACTGGATTGTGGGGAAAAATCCCTTTGCGCAATCACTCATTTACGGTGAAGGTCACCGCTATCCCGAGCTGAATAACTTCTCCTCCGGCCTGACCATGGGAGCGATGCCCGTGGGTATCCGTAGCCTGGGAGATACCGACGAACCCTATTGGCCGCAAATAAATACGGCATGTTATAAGGAAGTATGGGTGACTTCTGCCGGAAAATGGTTATCTTTGATGGCCGAAACTGATGATGCTGCTTTCAGCCATGAAAATTATTTAATCAGCCAAAACATTATCAAATAAAATCATATGACTGTAATAAAGAAAATACTGTTGGCGTTGGTGTTGACAATGGCCTTTGTAGCGGCAGCACAGGATTCGGCTTATCCTGCCAATTATGCCCGCTTCCCACGATTCAAAGCGCTTCTGATTTACTCCGAGACTGCCGAACCGGCTCATGTTGAATTCGGCCATGATGCGGTGAAGTATTTCACCGACCTCACCGTAGGTAACGGCTGGATTCTGGACGTTGCCACTTCGTTCGCAGGCTTGGATTACGATAAACTGCAGGAGTATAACACCCTTATTGTGATCAACACCAATCCCGGACCGGGCAAGGAGCGTGAGGCCTTCGAAAAATATATGGAAAATGGCGGAGGCTGGCTTGGCTTCCATGCTGCCGGATATACCGACGCTTCCACAAACTGGCCCTGGTTCAATGAATTCCTGGGTTGCGGCCACTTCTATTGCAACAACTGGCCCCCTCAACCCGTGCTTCTCACGCTGGACACCACCGACAGCCCCGTAACCCGCAGCTTGCCCGCCGAATTTGTGGCGCCCGATAGCGAATGGTACCAGTTCAACCCCTCTCCCCGCACTTTCGACAATGTGGAGGTACTCGCCTCCATCTCCCCCAAGAATTATCCTTTGGGTCTGAAGGATGTGGTAAAATTCGGCGACTTCCCCATTGTCTGGCGAAACAAGAACTACCGCATGGTGTACCTCAACTACGGTCATGGCAACCGCGAATTCATGGACGCTACTCAGAATCTGCTTACTATCAATGCCTTCCGCTATGTGGTGAGCATGGACCCCAAGGGAAATCCTTTCGACAAATAAGTTGAACCTATATAATTAATACCGAAATCTAATGAACAGAATCGTAATTCCATCTCTTGTACTGCTGCTTGCGAGTGCGCTGACAGGATGCCGTACATCCGACAGCAACTCCGTAAGCCCGGCAGTGGCTCAGGATGCCGAAATCGAATCGCGCGTCAAGAGTATCATGGCTGATATGACACTGGACGACAAAGTTGGCCAGATGTGCGAAGTAGTTGTCGACCTGGTGTGTGCCGACAGCCTCGTGGACGGCAATATTGTGCTCGACGAGGCCAAACTCGACAATATATTCAATCAGTACAGAGTTGGCTCGATTCTGAACACCGCTCAGGGTCACGCCCAGCCTCGCGAAACCTGGTATCGCCTCATCAGCGGTATTCAGGACGCATCTATACGCTACATCGGCATCCCCGATGTTTACGGCGTTGACCAGAACCACGGTACCACCTACACCGAGGGTGGCACACTTTTCCCCCAGGAAATCAATATGGCTGCTTCGTTCAACCGCGACCTCGTGCGCGAAGGAGCAGCCATTTGCGCTTACGAAACCCGTGCATCTTCAATACCCTGGGTATACAACCCGGTGATGGATTTGGGTCGCAATCAGGTGTGGAGCCGTATATGGGAAAGCTTCGGCGAAGACCCCTATATCAACGGTGCTATGGCCGTGGCCATGGTTGAAGGGTATCAGGGAGCCGATCCCAATCATGTTGGAGTCAACAATGTGGGTGCCTGCCTGAAGCATTACATGGCTTACGGAAGTCCTGTAAGTGGCAAGGACCGCACTCCCACCTCCATCAATCCCGTGGATTTGCGTGAAAAGTACTTCCAGCCCTTCAAAATGGCCATTCGTGCCGGCGCATTGTCGGTGATGGTCAATTCAGGCGTAAACAACGGCTTGCCCTTCCACGCCAACCACGAAATGCTTACCGTATGGCTCAAGGACCAGCTCAACTGGGATGGTATGATCGTCACCGACTGGGCTGATATCCATAATCTGTGGCGCCGTGATAAAGTGGCCGCCGACTATAAGGAGGCTATTGCTTTGGCTATCAATGCCGGCGTGGATATGTCCATGACTCCCTACGACGTGGAATTCTGCACCCTGCTCAAGGAGTGTGTTGAAGAAGGTTTGGTTGCTCAAAGCCGTATTGACGATGCTGTGGCTCGAATTATCCGCTTCAAACTTCGCCTGGGACTTTTTGAAACTCCGGTGACCAATCCTGCCGACTATCCTCTGTTCGGAAGCGCCGAACATGCCGAAAAGGCTTTCCGCCTTGCAGTTGAAAGTGAAGTCCTGCTCAAAAACGAGAACTCAATCCTGCCTCTTTCAAAGGGTAAGCGTATCCTCCTCACCGGCCCGAACGCCAACACCATGCGCCCCCTCAACGGTGGCTGGTCGTACACCTGGCAGGGCACCGACGAAGCCCGTTTCCATGAGCAATACAACACCATCTACGAGGCAATGTGCAATGAATTCGGCGAGGCGAATGTGATTTTGGAACAGGGTATGGACTACGTTCAGGACTACGGCAAGTGGGATGAGGAAACCAACCTGCGCATCGAAAAGGCCGTGGCCGCCGCCCGCAATGCGGACGTTATCGTGGCCTGCATCGGTGAAAATTCCTACTGCGAAACTCCCGGCAATACCAACGATCTGAACCTCTCCGCCAATCAGACCGCATTGGTGAAGGCTCTGGCAAAGACCGGCAAGCCCATTGTGCTCGTGCTTAACGAGGGCCGTCCGCGAATTGTGCGTGAAATCGAACCTCTCGCCTCCGCCGTGGTGGACGTAATGCTACCCGGCAACTATGGCGGTGATGCATTGGCCGCTCTGCTCTCCGGTAAGGAAAACTTCAGCGCACGCCTGCCTATCTCTTATCCTAAATGGACCAACTCGCTGGCCACTTACGACCACAAGCCTTGCGAAAGCGTGGCCACAATGGCCGGTGCCTACAACTACAATGCCGACATAGATGTGCAATGGCCATTCGGATTCGGCATGAGTTACACCACCTTTGAATACTCCGATCTGGCCGTTAGCCAATCAGAGTTTAATCCTGAGGACCAACTGACCGTCACCGTAAATGTAACCAACACCGGCGACCGCGCGGGCAAGGAGGCCGTGATTCTCTACAGCCGCGACTTAGTGGCTTCAATCACACCCGACATGATGCGTGTGCGCGCCTTCGATAAGGTGAGTCTCGAACCCGGACAGAGCACCGTGGTGACCTTCACTCTCGATGCCTCCGACCTGGCTTTCGTGAACTACGACGGTAAGTGGACCGTGGAAAAAGGTGATTTCGAACTGTATATAAATAATTTAAAAACTAAGGCAACTTGCCTCACAACAAAGATATGGGAAACTCCAAATATATTAAAGTAACCAAGACGATTGTTTTTCTATTGACCCTCGTGCTTGTTGCGACATCGTGTCGCAACACGGCACAGACGGTATCGGCCAAGAACTTCCTCCACGTTGACGGCCCCAACATCGTGGATGCCAACGGCGAAGTGTTCTACATCAAAGGCACCAACGTAGGCAACTGGCTCAATCCCGAGGGCTACATGTTCGGGTTCCGCAAAATGAATTCTCCCCACAAAATCAATCAGGCGCTGTGCGAGCTGGTAGGACCTACAGAAGCTGCCAA
>JAAVGX010000056.1 GCA_014800065.1 Bacteroidales bacterium
GGAGGAGCCGAAGCTCCTCCCCCGCTGCCCCTCGACTTGCATGTGTTAAGCCTGTAGCTAGCGTTCATCCTGAGCCAGGATCAAACTCTTCGTTGTTGCTTATCTTGTTTCTCTTTTTTCAAATCAAACAAGGCAAGTAATGTTATTATTTGCCTGTGATACAAGACTGCCTGAATGTCTGATTCCCGGGGGATATCACTTATTGAGCTGAGTCAGAAATTGACTTGAGACTTCGCTTGCCCGCTCACCCTAAGGGAGCTGAGCTGCGTTTGCTCTTGTACTACTTCGTATCTATTGTATTCGTTTCAATGTTCTCTTTCGCTTCGGCGGCAGTGCCTTTCCGAAAGCGAGTGCAAAGTTACGACAAGGTTTGGCGTTTCTCCAAATTTTCATAGGATTTTAACACTATTTTAACACTTTAGCCGTGAACAATTTGTTTTTGCGCTTTTGCGACACAAATATAATACTTGCGCGGGAATTTTGCAAACTTTTTTTTGGGGGGGGGGAGATTGGAATGAGTGTGCGCGCGGATTTGGGGTTTTCTTGATTTATCTTGATTTTGCTTGATTAATCTTGATTTATCGAGATTGGGTGTGCGGGTTTGCCGAGCTTAAACTCGGCGCCGAAGACAAAGTGCCGCTGCGCGGCATTGCTTTTGTGGGGGCTTGGGGTCGGAGTTACCTTTGCTATGTGAATCAACCCCTCCGGGGTTGGTAGTGAGAGAGTGTGTGGCGTAACCGGGCACTGCGTACCCGGTTAACGAAGAAATCAAGGCCTCCGGCCTTGAACTCTTACACCTGATAGATGCGCGGCGTTGTTTTGTGGCGGTTGGGCGTTGGTGACATCGCGGAGCGATGTCCCTACATTTCGCTGGTTTCCAGCGCATTATGGACATGGTCGCTACTGGGAGGCTCTTTGCTTTTGTGTGCTTATGCACGGGGCTGGAGACATGGTGCCGCTGCGGCTTTGGAGGTATGTTCATAACTCTTTTGATTTTGTTCATATTTTTAGCATTGGGGCATTTTGATATTTGCGGGATTTTGCGTAATTTTGACAATCTTTTGTGTGTTTACTTTTTACCCACTTATCCACTTTAAAATTTTTCAATGTCTGATTTCGTACATCTCCATGTTCACTCTATGTACTCTGTCCTTGACGGTCTTTCTGACATCGGCAAGCTGGTGAAGAAGGCTGTATCGGACGGGATGCCTGCATTGGCTCTGACTGACCACGGCAATATGTTCGGGGCGAAGAGTTTTTTCAATGAAATCAAGAAGCATAATAAGGGAGTAAAGGGTGAGATCAAGGAGGCCGAAGCGCAACTTGCGGCGGCTTGCGAGTCGGGTGATCCGGAGGCTGAATCTACGGCGCGGGCCGCGCTGGAGGCAGCCCGCAAGCGTTACCTGAAGCCGATTTTGGGGTGTGAGATGTATGTGGCCAACGGTTCGCTGCTTGAACATACCGATAAGCGCGATACGGGTCGGCATCTTGTTGTATTGGCTAAAAATGAACAGGGGTATAAGAATCTGATAAAATTGGTTAGCCGCGCCTGGACTGACGGGTTCTATTCTCATCCGCGTACGGATAAGGAGCAACTGGCCGCCCACCGCGAGGGTCTGATTGTGTGCTCGGCCTGTCTTGGCGGGGAGATTCCGCGCCTGCTCACGGCCGGCAACTATGAAGAGGCCGACCGCAGTGTGGCGTGGTGGAAAGAGACTTTCGGCGATGACTATTATATTGAGCTTCAACGTCATAAGGCCACGTCGCCCCGTGCCAACCACGAGACTTACGAGCGCCAGCGTGAAATTGAGCCAAAGCTCATAGAACTGGCGCGCAAGCACAATATAAAAATCATTGCGACCAACGACGTTCATTTTGTGGATGAAAGCGATGCCGAGGCTCACGACCGCCTGGTGTGTCTTTCGACAAATAAATACGTTGACGACGAGAACCGAATGCTCTACTCCAAGCAGGAGTGGTTCAAAACAACGTCGGAGATGGAGCAGGCCTTCCATGACCTGCCCGAAGCCCTGAGCAACACGCTTGAAATTGCCGCCAAGGTTGAGGAATACGACATCGACCATGCTCCGATTATGCCCAACTTCGCCATTCCGAGCGACTTCGGCACCGAAGAAGAGTACCGAAGCCGTATCACACACGAAGAGCTCTTCGAGGAGTTCACGCGTGATGAGAACGGTAATGTGGTGATGAGCAGGGAAGATGGTGAGAAAAAGATTGCTCGTTTAGGTGGTTATGATAAACTTTACCGTATAAAATTCGAAGCCGACTATCTTCGAAAAATCACATATGAGGGTGCAGCGCGCCTCTACCCTACCCCATTGGCACCCGAAATCGATGAGCGCATCAACTTCGAGCTATATATAATGAAGACGATGGGTTTTCCCGGGTACTTCCTCATTGTGGAGGACTTCATTCGCGAAGGACGCAAGATGGGCGTGGTGATCGGGCCCGGGCGTGGTTCGGCGGCAGGGTCGGTTGTGGCTTATTGCCTTGGTATCACTAAGGTAGACCCGCTCAAGTACGACCTCCTGTTCGAACGATTCCTCAACCCCGACCGTATTTCGCTCCCTGATATCGACGTTGACTTCGATGATGACGGTCGCGAGCTTGTTCTGAACTATGTGACCCGTCGGTACGGGGCACCCAACGTGGCTCACATCATCACTTACGGCACCATGGCGGCCAAGTCGGCCATCAAGGACGTGGCTCGTGTGATGCGTTATCCTGTGGCTACGTCGAACAAGCTGACGAAGATGATTCCGCGGCATATGCCCATGGACCCCAACAAGAAGGACAAGGAGCTCAAGCAGACAGTGCACAACTGCGTGGAATATCTGCCCGAATTCAAGGAGGAGATAGCCAAGGACCCCGGTGTTGGTGAGCTTCTGGACTTCGCCGACAAGCTCGAAGGGACTGTCCGAAACGTGGGCGTGCATGCCTGTGGCGTAATTATATGTCGTGACGACGTGACGGACTGGGTGCCTGTGAGCACTGCCGCCGACAAGAACGGCGACCGAATTCTGGTGACTCAGTATGAGGGTAAGGTGATTGAGGACACCGGGTTGATCAAGATGGACTTCCTGGGGCTTAAAACTCTCAGTATTATCCGTGATGCAGTGGCAAACATCAAACAAAGCCGCGGCATCGACGTGGATATGGATTCCATCCCCATCGACGACCCCAAGACGTACGACCTTTACAGCCGTGGTGCCACCGTGGGGACGTTCCAGTTCGAGAGTCCCGGTATGCAGCGCTACCTGCGCGAACTTCGTCCGAGCGTGTTCGAGGACCTCATAGCCATGAACGCCCTCTATCGTCCCGGCCCAATGGAGAAAATTCCCAACTTCATTGCCCGCAAACACGGCCAGGAACCCATCGAGTACGACATTCCCGAAATGGAAGTGTATCTCAAGGATACCTACGGCATCACCGTGTATCAGGAACAGGTGATGCTTCTGTCGCGCCAGTTGGCCAACTTCACCCGTGGTGAAAGCGACACGCTTCGTAAAGCCATGGGTAAGAAGATGATAGCGAAGATGAACGAGCTGAAGGGGAAATTCCTCACCGGCGGTCAAGCTAACGGTCATAAACCCGAGGTGCTTGAAAAAATCTGGGGTGAGTGGGAAAAATTCGCGTCGTATGCGTTCAACAAGAGCCACGCCACCTGCTACTCGTGGGTGGCCTTCCAGACGGGGTATCTGAAGGCAAACTACCCGGCCGAATATATGGCTTCGGTGTTGAGCCGAAATCTTAACGACATTGCCGAGCTCTCGTTCTATATGGATGAGTGCCGGTCGATGGGCATCGAGGTAAAAGGTCCGGACATCAATGAATCGATGGAGACCTTCAGCGTTCCTGCCGAGGGCGTTATCCGCTTCGGGCTGAGCGCCATCAAGGGTATCGGCGCCGATGTGGTTCGAAGCATTATCAAAGCGCGCCAGGAGGGACCGTTCAAGGACATCTACGACTTTGTGGAGCGTGTTCCTGCAGGAGCACTCAACCGCCGTGTATTCGACAATCTCAATCTGGCGGGCGCATTCGACTGCTTCGGAATCAAGCGCGAAGACCTTGCCGCCGAGGTGGGTAAACGCGGCGAAACCATGGCCGAGCAGCTCCTGCGCTACGGGAGTCAGCATCAGAACGAAGCCAATCAGAGCATGGCCTCGCTCTTCGCCTTCGATGATGAAGAATTAAAAGCATCGAGCCGTCCACCCATTCCATCCTCTGTGGCTTGGGACAATATGATTAAACTCAACAAAGAGCGCGACCTTGTGGGAATGTACCTCTCGGGGCATCCCCTCGACCCATTCTGGGTTGACGTAAACTTCGGCGTTGACCTGACGGCGGTTGAGAAAAACGACATCACACAGCCAATGCCCAATCCCGTATCGTTTGCCGGCACGGTTACTTCTGTTGAAAACCGAACGTTCAACAACGGCGGTAAGGGTATGATTGTGAAGATTGAAGACTACACCGGAACTACCGAAGTGGCCTTATACGACCAAAATATCAACAAGTACGGGCATCTGTGCATCGTAGGGCAGCCTATCCTTGTGAAGGGTGTGTTCCGGGAATCGCGCAACCGTGCGACCGGGGCCGTCAACACCCGCTTCTACCCCGATGCTGTGATTCCCCTGAGTGACGTGAAAGGAAAACTGTTCGAATCGCTCGAGGTGAAGGTGATGCCTACGCAGCTCGATCTTATCGACAAATTCCTCGACGATGTAACCCTGCCTGACGCATCCGAGGGCGGCATTGCGTTGCAATTTGCAATCTACGACCCCGAAATCGGACGTCAGAGCGTATTCGCAAGCAACATCAGAATCAAGCTGGACAAGGCCGCTATCAAAACCCTTGAACAGCTCGACATATCATATAAACTTCAAAAGAAACCCGCTTAACAGTAATAAAATAAAAAATGGCACAAAAATTTACCGACTCAAACATCGAAGAAATCATTGCCACCGGTAAGCCCGTTGTAGTTGACTTCTGGGCAACCTGGTGTGGTCCCTGCATGGCTATGAGCCCCATCGTTGACTCTCTGGCCGAGCAATATGAAGGCAAAGTAGAAATCGGGAAATACAATATCGAAGAAGAGACCGAATTCTGCAACCAGAACCGTGTGATGAGTATCCCTCTGTTCCTTTTCTTCAAGGATGGGAAAAAGACCTCAATCCGTCTGACCGGCAAAGTTTCTGAAGAAGAACTCAAGAGCAAAATCGAAGAACTCCTTGCTCTCTAAAGCCTTGCACAATCTAAAAAAATGAAAAACAACGTATTCACACCGCAGGATATAGACTACATCCTTGAGGCAACTTTGGGCAAGCTCGACGAAATCGAGGCTATGCCCGAGGGGGCCGAAAGGGATGAGGCTATCCGCCGGCGTGTTGACTTCATCACCGAAGTTGGGGTGCAGGTAGCAAAAGAGGTTGAAACCTTTCGGGGCGAAAGCGACGCGAAGGTAATCGTTTTTGCGGGCGACGACATCAACGGCGCCTATGCGCTGCAGACAGCCACGGAGCTTCACCGAAAGGGGACACGGGCGCTGGTTTACCTTTTCAATATCGGTGGTAATCTGCTGACGCTTGACACCCGTATGGCTCGCGACCGCTTCATCGAGCTCGTGGATCCGGCATACCTTGTTGAAGTGATTGACCCGGGTCGGAATTTCACCATGCCCGCCATGAATTCGCATATGCTGGTGGTGGACGGAATTTTCGGGCGTGAATACCGCAAACCACTCAAAGGTGGCTATCAGGCTGTTGCGCGCGAAATCAACGAACAGCATCCGAAGGTGATTTCAATCGACCTTCCTTCCGGTATGGACCCCGAACTTACAGTAGGGATGATTAACCGTAACATCGTTCATGCCACTCTGACTCTGACCCTTGTCGGGCCGTCGCTTGCTTTTTTCATGCCTGAAAACAATGAGTTGCTCGGAAGATGGAAGGTGTTAAAACTCGCCCTCAACACCGCCGCGCTGCACGATGTGCACTGCACCACGCGGGTGATGGATATGCGAGCCATGCGCGCAGTGCTGAAGCCACGCAGCCACATCGCGAGTAAGCAGGACCTTGGGGACTGCATCATTTTCGCGGGATCGTTCGGGATGATGGGATCGGCTGTCCTGGCGGCTCAGGCAGCATGTCGTAGCGGTTGTGGACGGGTGACCGTGCATTCGGCCCGGTGTGGTAATACAATCCTGCAGACAGCCGTTCCGTGCGCAATGTTTGCGACCGACGGGTGCGAAACGACGATTGAACGTTTCGACAATCCTCATCGCTGCCGAGGTATTGCCATCGGCCCCGGAATCGGTACTGCTGACGCAACAATCCGCGGGCTCGAAACTTTCCTCAAGGCCTGCACGGCTCAGAATACTCCCGTAATCCTTGATGCCGATGCTCTGAACTGCATAGCCCGCAATCCCCTTATCCTTGAGCATGTTCCGCCTCGGAGCATTATTACCCCTCATGCTGCCGAGTTCGATCGGATTTTCGGCTCACATCCTACGCATGCCGCGCGAGTGCTTAAGGCAATCGCAGAGGCACGACGTCATAAAATCATTATAGTCCTCAAAGGGCACCACACTCTCACAATCTGGACCGACGGTACGATTCTGATTAACCCCACCGGGACAGAAGCTCTGGCCACGGCCGGAAGCGGGGACGTTCTCACTGGGCTTATGGGCGGGTTGGTTGCTCAGCGGATGATTTCCGAAATAGCCGCCACAGTGGCTGTATTCGTGCATGGATACGCCGGACAGCTGGCCGCTCGTCGTTACGGAATCTTCGGAACCACCGCCGAGGACATCGCAGAATGCGTCGGAGAAGCGCTTCAAACTATAGTCTATCCATCAAAGAAAGAATAAAAAGAACCTCCTAAACCTCCTAACCCCTTAAACCCCCTAACCATATGAAAACAACGAGCCTATTGATCGGAGCACTACTCCTTGGCACAGGCACAAGCGTTCATGCACAGAGCTCGCAACGCATCACAGCCGGCAAAAGCACAGAGTACGGACTCGTTTACAGTCTTCCCCTGACGGCAATCGACATTTATGTGGAGGCTCGGCTGGTAGAAGAAACACCCGGCGAGTTCTACAACTACAGTCGCCGACACTTAGGGGATGCCGGGGCTATCACTACCCCGTCGCGGAGTGCGGATGTGCAGTCAGTCACCATCGTACCACGCGGTGTATCTGATCCCGAAAACCGTTGGGTGGCCCAATTCAAAGCCGGTTCTACTCCCTATATGATTTTGGATGCTGAAGGAGTACCCTTGGCAATCAATACAACTGAAACCGCCGTGAGTGCCGAAATCGACATTCCCCAACCAAAATCGGCCGCCCCGTCGCCGCTTGAAGGTCCAATGGCCCGCCAAGCCGTTACTCAGGAAATGGCACGCAGCTCTTCTATAGCCAAACGCGCCGAATTAGCCGCCGAACGCATTTTTGAAATACGCGAAACTCGGTCTGACATCCTGAGCGGACAGGCCGACAACGCTCCCGCCGACGGTAAAGCCATGCAGTTAGTGCTCGACAACCTCTCGGCTCAGGAGGCAGCGCTGATGGCGATGTTTACCGGCGTGAAGTCCGAAACGACAGTTGTGCAGAAATACACTCTTGTACCGGACTCTACCGAATTTCAGGGCCGAATTCTCGGCAGACTGTCGCCAGTAGACGGACTTATTGAGGCTGACAACCTCGCGGGTGCACCTATCAAAGTGAGCCTCGAAATTGTAGAGCGCGGTCAGATGCCCGTAAACGAAAAAGGCGAGCGGAAAACCTTCCCTAAGGGTGGTGTGGCGTACGGAATACCCGGTAAAGCTAAAATAACCCTTGAATACGAAGGATCCGAAATTGCAAGTACCATCATACCCATGGCGCAATTCGGCACCACATTCGGACTGGACCCTGCACTGTTCACCAACAAGAAAGAACCCTCCAAAGTAATCTTCGAACCCACAACAGGAGCGATTCTGACGCTCGGACCGGCTGAATAATATTGATAATCACCAATATCATGGAAGGGTGCACTTGGGTGCGCCCTTTTTCTGTTACGTCAGGGGGTATATACCACAAAATCACTCCGAGGCTGGTGTGGAAGAGAGATGTTTGTGACCCCGTGAAAGGCCTTCGGCCTTTGGGTTCACACGTTGGTTCTGCAACACCCCTACATTTTACCGGTTTTCGGGGAGAATGCTTATTCTTTGCTTTCTTCTTTTTTCTTTTCGAGGAATTCGTTTATGCCGCAAAGATGTTCGCGGACTTTTCCGCCTCCGAATTCATACACCTTAGTTACCAGACCGTCGAGAAAATCACGGTCGTGGCTCACTATGATCAGGGTTCCGTCAAAATCACGGAGAGCTTGCTTGAGTATGTCTTTCGTTTTCAAGTCCAGATGATTGGTGGGTTCATCGAGAATGAGCAGGTTGATAGGTTCCAACAGAAGTTTAATCATGCAAAGGCGCACTCGCTCTCCTCCCGACAGAACCTTAACTTTCTTCTGATTCTCCTCTCCCCCGAACATGAATGCACCCAGCAAATCTCGGATTTTAAGACGTACATCGCCGACGGCAATATCGTCAATAGTCTGAAATACAGTCAAGTCCTCATCAAGGAGTGATGCACTATTCTGGGCAAAATATCCGATTTTGACATTATGTCCCAAGGTCAGTGTTCCGTCATGGTCAATTTCATTCATAATCGCTTTGACCATAGTGGACTTTCCTTCCCCGTTTCGACCGGCAAAAGCTACCTTGTCGCCGCGTTCGATTGTGAAGGACGCATTTGCAAACACCGGTACTCCATCATAACTTTTGCCAACTCCTTCTGCGATTACCGGATAGCTACCACTTCGGGGGCATGGAGGAAACTTCAACCGCAGTGCAGATGTATCTTCTTCGTCGACTTCTACAATTTCGAGTTTTTCGAGCCACTTGACCTTGCTTTGTACCTGGAAAGTTTTGGAGTAGGTACCCTTGAAGCGCTCGATAAATTCGCGAGCTTCCGCAATCTGTTTCTGCTGGTCGTCGTACTGCTTCTGCTGTTGCTCACGCCTTGCCTTGCGCAGCTCGAGATAGTGGCTGTAACGAGCTTTGTAGTCGTATATGCGTCCGAGCGTTACCTCGATGGTACGGGTGGTAATATTGTCGATAAACCGACGATCGTGACTGATAACCACAACAGCCATAGGACTGTTGATTATAAAATCCTCAAGCCATCCAATCGATTCGATATCAAGATGGTTGGTAGGTTCGTCCAGCAGGAGCACGTCAGGATTTTGCAGAAGCAACTTCGCAAGCTCGATGCGCATGCGCCAACCACCGGAAAATTCAGAAGTAGGACGGCTGAAATCACTGCGTTCAAATCCCAAGCCCAACAAAGCCTTTTCAACATCTTCCTCAAAATGAGTCAGATCGATTGAATAAAACTTTTCGCTCACGGTTGCAACTTTCTCAATCAGCTGCATATAGGAGTCGCTATCATAGTCCGTACGGGTTGCCAGCTCCATATTCATAGCCTCAATTTCGGCTTCCATCTCCTTCAGATGTGCAAAAGCCTGCGAAGCTTCCTCGAACACAGTGCGGCCGTCCTCAGTCATCATATGCTGAGGCAGATAGCACACCGTGCAATCCTTAGGCCCCGACACCGAGCCCCGGGTGGGTTGCCTAACACCTGCAAGAATTTTCAACAGAGTGCTTTTGCCTGCTCCATTCTTGCCCATGAGCGCTATCCTATCCTTGGGATTGATTACAAATGATACGTCCTTGAAGAGGGTTGTACCCCCAAACTCCACCGTAAGTGCGTCAACAGAAACCATATATCTTTTTTACATTAGCAATAACAATACAAAACTACAAAATCCGACCCAAATAAGCAAATCCGCGGAATATGAAACCGGATGACCCCAATGAGTCACCCGGCAAAGATTTAGGGGTTGTAGAGGTCTTTGTTGTAGAAGTTCATTATTTGGCGGGCTTGGGTCAGGGCTATGGCTGCGGGGGAGTCGGGGTTGAGTGCCACTGCTTCGTTGTAGGCTGTGATGGCTTCGGTGCGCCGGCCCTGTTTCCAGAGGATTTTGCCTTTCATGTAGAGGGTGTCGTCATCGACGGGTAGTTCGGCGAGTTTGGTCAGGGCTTCGTCCAGACGGTTGGCCGCATATAGTTCGAGTACGGTTTGCATTGTGGTGATTGCTTCTTTTCTAAAAATACAAAATGCCGGACTCTTGTGTAGAATCCGGCATTTCTATCGGTTTTGAGGTTAGTCGTTGATTACTTCGGCTTCTTCAACCATTGAAGAGACACGAGGAGCGGGACCGGAGTATTCCGAGATGATTGTTGCGTCATCGTCGGCAGAGCCTACGATGATGTTCTCGAACTCGCGCATACCTGTACCTGCGGGAATCAGGTGACCGCAGATTACGTTTTCCTTCATGCCTTCGAGGGGGTCGGACTTGCCACGGATAGCGGCTTCGTTGAGGACCTTGGTTGTTTCCTGGAATGAAGCAGCGGATATGAAGCTGGAGGTGTGAAGAGCGCTTCGAGTGATACCCTGGAGGATCTGCTCGGAGGTAGCGGGGCGCGCATCGCGAACTACGATTTCACGAAGGTCCTTCTGGCGAAGGAGTGCGTTTTCGTCGCGGAGAACTCGTGCGGTGATAATCATGCCCTTTTCGAGGTTTTCGCTGTCGCCGGCATCGAGCACGTACTTCTTGCCCCACAGACGGTCGTTTTCTTCCATGAATTCTTTCTTGTCGACCAGGTCGTCTTCAAGGAAGGTTGTGTCGCCGCTGTCGAGGATTCGTACCTTGCGCATCATCTGGCGTACGATAACTTCGAAGTGCTTATCGTTGATCTTCACACCCTGCATGCGGTACACGTCCTGAACTTCGTTGACGATGTATTCCTGAACGGCAGTCGGACCCATGATGTTGAGGATGTCGGTGGGGGTGATTGCACCGTCGGAGAGTGCGGTACCGGCACGAACAACGTCGTTTTCCTGCACGAGGAGCTGCTTGGACAGGGGCACGAGATACTTCTTGGGTTCGCCAACACGGGGAGTGACGATGATTTCGCGATTACCGCGCTTCATCTTGCCGTAGGTGACGATACCGTCGACTTCGGTTACGATGGCGGGGTTAGACGGGTTGCGGGCTTCGAAGAGTTCGGTCACACGGGGGAGACCACCGGTGATGTCGCCGGCGCCGCGGGTTGTCTTGGTAATCTTTGCGAAGATGTCGCCGACTCTGATTTCGGCTCCGTCCTTGAACATCAGGTGAGCACCTACGGGGAGTGAGTAGTTGGCAAGGATTTCTCCGTTGTCGTCCACTACCTGGAGAGAAGGCACGAGAGAGCGTTCGCGCGATTCGATGATTACGCGGTCCTCGGTGTGAGCTGCGCCTTCGGTGTCCACGCGGTAGGTTGCGTTTTCTACCAGGTCCTTATATTTAACCTTACCTGCAAATTCAGATACGATTACGTTGTTGAAGGGGTCCCATTCACAGATTACATCGCCTTTCTTGATGGTGTCGCCGTCCTTGAAATAGAGGGTCGAACCGTAGGGGATGTTTGCGCTCATGACGGTCATGCCGGTGTTCTGGTCCACGATACGCATTTCTGCCAGACGACCAACCACGATGTCTTTTCCGTCAGGAGTTTTGACGGTTCGGAGTTCTTCGATTTCGAGCTTGCCATCGTAGCGCGAAGTGGTCTTGTTGACGGTAGATGCGTTGGTAGCCACACCACCGACGTGGAACGTACGCAGAGTAAGCTGAGTACCGGGCTCGCCGATTGACTGTGCTGCGATTACGCCGACGGCCTCGCCTTTCTGCACCATGCGGAGGTTGGCCAGGTTGCGACCGTAGCACTTGGCGCATACGCCGTGCTTGCTTTCGCAGGTGAGTACTGAGCGGATTTCAACGCTTTCGATGGGAGATGCGTCGATGATGTCGGCAGCGTCATCGGTGATTTCTTCGCCGGCAGCTACAATTACTTCGCCGGTGAGAGGATGGATGATGTCGTCGACGGCTACGCGGCCGAGGATACGTTCGCCAAGTGAAGCAACGACTTCATCGTTGTTCTTGACGGCTGTACATACGATGCCACGGAGAGTTCCGCAGTCTTCCTGAGTGATAATCACGTCGTGGGCAACGTCGACCAGACGGCGGGTAAGGTAACCGGCGTCGGCGGTTTTAAGCGCGGTATCCGCAAGACCCTTACGAGCACCGTGGGTAGAGATGAAGTATTCGAGCACCGACAGACCTTCCTTAAAGTTAGCCAAAATCGGGTTTTCGATAATCTGACCACCTTCTGCACCGGCTTTCTGAGGCTTGGCCATAAGACCACGCATACCGGCCAGCTGACGAATCTGGTCTTTAGAACCACGGGCACCGGAGTCAAGCATCATATAGATTGCGTTGAAGCCCTGGTTGGCTTCGGCCATCTGCTTCATGAGGATGTTGGTGAGCTTGGCGTTGGCCTGAGTCCAGATATCGATGATCTGCTGATAACGTTCTTTTTCGGTGATCATACCCATGCCGAAGTTCTCCATCACTTCTTCAACCTGAGCGTATCCTTCAGCCACGATTGCTTCCTTTTCGGCAGGGATGAGCACGTCGCCGAGGTTGAATGACAGACCGCCCTGGAATGCCATTCGGTAACCGAGGTTCTTGATGTCGTCCAGGAACTGAGCCGAGCGGGGGATACCGCAGCGCTTGATAACTTCGGCGATGATGTCGCGGAGGCTCTTCTTGGAGAGGATAGTGTTGATGTAGCCCATTTCTTCGGGAACGTACTGGTTCACGAGGATTCGGCCGGCTGATGTATTCTCAATGAGACGACGTACTTTGTTACCGTTTTCGTCGACATCATCTACCATCACGTTGATGGGGGCATGGAGGGTTATACGGCCTTCGTTGTATGCGATCTGCACTTCTTCGGGGCCGTAGAATGTGTGACCTTCACCCTTGTCGCCCTTGCGGAGCTTGGTGATGTAGTACAGACCGAGCACCATGTCCTGAGAGGGCACGGTGATAGGAGCACCGTTGGCGGGGTTGAGGATGTTGTGCGCACCGAGCATGAGCATCTGAGCCTCAAGGATGGCTTCGTTGCCCAGGGGGAGGTGCACAGCCATCTGGTCACCGTCGAAGTCGGCGTTGAATGCCGTACATGCGAGGGGGTGGAGCTGAATGGCCATGCCTTCGACGAGTTTGGGCTGGAAAGCCTGGATACCAAGGCGGTGAAGAGTCGGGGCTCGGTTGAGCAACACGGGATGGCCTTTCA
>JAAVGX010000057.1 GCA_014800065.1 Bacteroidales bacterium
GATTGTGTCGTGCGTGGCCGGAACGGTCACGGGGATTGGTGTGGTTTTATTCTCCAGCCAATGCGTTAAAGTCCCGTCAGGGTTGACGGTTGCTTCGGAAATGGCTGCATCTGTTTCGATGTGTGAGGTGCTGTCCGGGATGGTGTGACGGACACTCTGTTGCGGAAGTGTGGCGTGAACGACGTCGAGCGTGACGTGATGAACGGTGCGTGTGGTAGTCGTGGTCTGAACTGGCACCACGATGGGGGACGTGGTTCGCTTGGCGGTGCATCCGCTCATAAGAAGGAGCAGTAGCAGAATCAGGAGTGCGTGTTTCATCGGATTCGTTTGATTTCGTGCCGGAGGTCGGCAGGGTTATAGCTGATGTGTACCCATGCGAAGTTGTGTTCATCGATGAGCTGTGTGAATGGGAGGCCGAGGTCGAGCACGAGTTGGAAAAGGCGACGGTTGTCGACTGCGTTGCCGGTGGTGATGTCGGCGGCTTGGCCGTAGAGATGATGGGAGTTGGCCACACCGCCTACGGCTCTATTGAGCGCCGGGCAACGGTAGCCACTGCTGACGATGAGCGGACGCCCCCACGCTTGGCGCAGTGGGTCGAGGACGTTGTCGACCAACGCCACCGCCGAGGGCTTAATGCTCTCGGGGATGGTGTTGTTGATGCGCATACGCGTGGCGGTGTCGCTTCGGGTGAATTCTTCAAGGGTGAAGTATTTCATTCGGGTGTCTGTTTTTGTGAGTGGTACTTTTCTTTTGTGAGTCCTTTCTTTGGTGGGGTGTGGGCGTTGGGAGGTGTGCGAAAGGGACACGGCTTGTCGTTACACCTTACTTCAACTAATTCAAGTTCCAGAGTTGCGATTCGCTTCAAATATCCGATTTCCATTTCGGCTTTTTCTCGGGTGAGGTCGAGCACTTCGGTATTGAGACGCCGTACCAGTTGTGTTTGCTCGTCGAAGCGAACTTCCTTTTCCTTGAGTTGCTTTTGGAGGAATACGTTTGTTTCACTAAGGAGCTTAAATTCATCGGCACGTGCGACGCGCTTCCGGTTGAACACCCATTTGATGAAATCTGAGCCTCCGAGGGCTCCGAGTAAGGTGAGCGGGAGCTGCCACCATTGCATTGTCAGTTCCATGGGCTAAGCGAATGTGAGGGTGAATGTGGCGGCGCGGATGCTGGCGCAGTAGAGGTTGATGGCGGTGATTAGCCGGGTCTGTGCTTCGGTGTCGGGCTGGCCATAGAAGGTGATGTTATTGGAGCCGGGGAAGGAGGAGAAGTCGGCTGCGATGTCGGGGTGCTCGTCGTTGTGACGTGTAATGCGTCCGTTGTTGATTTCGGATGCTTTGCCGTTGTAGATGTTCACGTCGGCCTCCAGGCGGAGGGTTTCGGTTTCGCTCACGATGTGAGCTACTGCGGAGGGGGTGTTTTCGATTTGCATATTGTTTGTTTTTAGAGATGAATAATATCAGAGAGGACTCCATGAGGAGCCGTTATTACTGGATTTGCGGATGCCATTTGAATCCAAACGCAGACGGAAGTTATTGAACCTCATTTCCACGCCGTCCGCACCACAATAGAGTAGGCTCTGCCCCCAAGCTGCGAGGAATCCGTTTTTGCCGAGGGTGTTCTGGTTGGATGTGGTGTACTGCCACGAACGGGTGTTCATTATGAATGTAGCTCCTTCAAAAGGACTTCCGGCTATCTCCGTTGCTCCTGCCGGGACGGGGTAATCGAAATGCAGCACACCGTATAATTTGCCGGCTCTGGGTAGGCGTAAGGCTGTGGAGTAGTTCGTACTCCAGCCGGAGCTTCCCGCTTGGAGGTTGAGATGCGCGGATTGAAGTAAGGTGTTGTCGAGGTAGAAATCCACAACGATTGTTGCGCAGAAGTCGTTCAACGGTACTCCATCGAATTTGGGTATGCTGATTGGCCCTGCGATATTTACGACGGTTCCTGCCGGGAGTGTGCGGCTGTCCAGTTGCGTTTTATTTATGCTCGTGTTGGCGCCTATAAAAAGATTGCCATCAGGATAAACGTTTACAGTCCCCGAACTGAAGCTATTGCCGGTCACATCTAAATAGCCGCTACTACTGGCTGCGGTCAATAACTCGGGGACATTCACATCTCCGATGCGCAGGGCGTTGTTACTTCCATCTATGAGGGTGAGCCCATCACTTGAAAGCTGCACAACGTCGCCGACCATAATTCTATTTTTTTCAAATCGGATAATGTTGTTGCAGAAGAATGCTGTGCCGTCCATTCGGATGCCGGATGTGGCGGGCGTTCCTGAGCGAGTACCGTCGGGGTCAATCATATCGCCGCCACCCCAAAGCATCAACCCTCCGCCTTTGTCGTTGCCGTTGTAGATGCCGTTCATTCCGGCCATCGTGACGTACTCCCCGTTGCTTTTGGTATAACCCAACCGCATTAGTGAGGCGAGCACAAGGCCGCCCTCGATTGAGCCGCTTTCTTTGAGGGCTGATTTGATGTAGTCCATGTCGTAGGGCGAGGCCGTCCATACGGGTGCGCGGTTGATGCCCTTTTCGATTTTGACGCGGTGGATGGTGCTGGTACTGGTCCCGCTGCCCGGGCCATTATAGATGGTGAATATGTCCCTTGCGCGGTCGGCCATTGTGGATGGCAGTTTGAAAGTGACTGAGTAAATCTCGCCGCCATCGTAAGTACCAATTTTGGCCACGGTGCCCATGTACACGCCACCGTAGTTATCGTAGAAAAGCCAGCTGCGGCCACTGCCCAACTGCCCCCAGATTGTGATTGTGTATGTGTCGCCGATTACAAGTTTTTCGGTTGTGACGACTTTCACAAAGCTATATTTGGTGTCGGATATATTGTACTCCGAATCCTTGACAAGGTTGTCGCCCAACCTTGACCCTTCTTCGATTACGGGGATGCGTTCGCGGTCGAGTACGGTTGTGCCGTCGAGCAGTTCAACGATTATAGCTGTGACTTTGCTCCTGTCAGGCTCCTCTGTGGGTAATTCTATTGTATGAGATGAAGTAGCAGCGGAGAGCGCGGTTGTGCTTGAATCCAAACCGATACGTTGATAACGCACGGTTTTCTCGGTGGTGAGCGTGCGTGCCGATGCTCCGGTGGTTTTGTACTTCTGAACGGTGATGCTTGATGCGGAAAGGTTGCCGAGAGCATCGCGGCTGATGTTGTTGGCCGAGAGTTCGAGTTGGTAGACAACGGCGGCTTCACCAACCATTTCGGAGGCGGCAGGTGTCCACACCGGGTTCTGGTTTACACCTCGCTCCAATTTGACATTGGTGATTCTTATACCCGCGGAATTGACATTACGCGTTTGGTCATCCAACAATATGTTGTTTATAGTTTCGGTTTTTGTCGCAGTGACAATACCGTAGCAACGTCCGTTTTTGAGAGTTATGAGACCGGTGTCCTTGCTTCCCAAAATGTAAAACGACCACTTGCCATTGTTTTCTGCCGTCAGACCTGCAACATCAAACGAGAGTGTGAACACATCCCCGGCAGATACTTCGAGATTGCCGTCGGTGTAAACTCTAAAATACGTGTCCTGATTGGAATTGGCCGCGATTTCGATGCCGTGGTCTATCACAGTTGTATTCGATGCGGACTGAGCATACTTGTCTAATAAGAGGTTAGGGGTGTAATTGGTACCGTCCGAACCGGGTTGGCCATATATGAGCTGTCCACCGGCACCAATGCAAACAGCACTCTTTGTGGAGTCTTTCCTTGAAACAACACCGATGAACTGGCAGGGAGTGTTATTGACATCCGAAATTGTGCCTCTTACACAGACCGTATCGCCGTCCTGTATTTCTGAGAAATTCCCACAGAGCCAACCGGACGATTCTCGCGAAGCCCAATCTTTCCACTGAGCGAGGGTTGCGCTGTATGGATAGAACGCGGTATTATTTGCCGGCGAAGTTAGGGTTTTATAGCTACTTCCGTTCTGCCCGGGACGTACCTTGTAGACGCTCATTGTGGTGGTGAGCGTGGGTGTGCCTGATTTTGTGGCCGTGACGGTTACGGTTGCGTTGTCGGAGCTTATTGCGGTGATGTTGAGTGTGGTGCCGTTGATGGCAGATATGCACCCGCTATCAGCTTTAGAGAAAGACCACCCCGAATCGACGGAACCGCCTTTGTAGACTGTAATTGTAGAGGATGGCAGCGCGCTCGTGGGAGTTCCGGCAGCGTTGCAAGCCACGGCGGCAACTTCATTTGAAAGGTCAAGCATATAAACATCGCTTCCGCTTGCCCCGGTGTCACCGGTGAGGCGTACGGCTGTACTCCAAACGGGCGTAGTTGAAGGCGGTGTTATCGTACCCTGACACATCCACACATATTCGCCGGCTTTGACATCGGTTGGTGGTGTGGATTGCCATCCGCTCGTTGGCGCGGTGGTGGACGTTCCCTTAGCCCAATTAAATACCGGGTAGCTTCCGTCCTTGCCGACCATTTCGGAGGCGGCAGGTGTCCACACGGTATTACTGTTAGTACCCTTTTCGAGCTTTATCCGATTCACGCGCGAAATAGACGTTGTACTACTCGGCATATGGTATAAATATACCTTACGTCTATATTGCGATGTCGGCGCAACCCAAAACGTTCCTGTCGCGCGATAAACTCCATCTGCGACTTTTACGATATTGGGCACCAAATTATTGGCTCCCCCGTTAATCATCAGCGAGAAACACTCTTTACCCTCGCCTAATTCGCCCCAAATAGTACAGGTGTATGGAACTTGCTCCAAGTCCTCAGATATGTCGTACACACATACTAAGTAAGAACTGGTGTTTATTGGTGCATCGCTCTTTAAAATGAGGTTGTCGGCATAGCTTGCGCCTTGGATGCGCACGGCTGCGCCCCACGTTTGACCTCCGTCGTTGGAGGTTTGCATCCACACATCGCCCGACTGGTAATTGGTGTGCCACGCAGACGCGTCCGCCGAATAGCGGCTCATCAAGTTGGGGGCTTTTCCGGCTTCGATAGCATCCGCAAAGGTTTTCTCTGAGCCATCGGGCGCAACGACCGTCGACTGCGATGAAATTTTACCTGCTACGGTCAATCCGGAGTCCTGCTTATATTCGAGGTACTGTGTTGCTCCGGATGCACCGAGGCGGAAGAAGATTTTGCCGGTCTGTGGGTCGCGACCGAAGCTTACCACAGCCTTACCCTCCAATGAGTAGGAGTTGATGCCTGAATAGAGCTTAACGCATGGAGCATCGGCAGCAGTGGTGCTGAACAGGAGCGCGCTCTGGCGGTCAGTAGCGTTGCGGTTACCGAACTGGCATATCTCGTCGCCCGGCTGCGGTGCATCACTTCCGGTGTCGCAGTCGGTTTTAGAGAGAGCGATGTAGCCATAATGATTGCCAGCATCATCGGCCGCAGCATCATTGACAACCTCGGAGACCAGTCGCCAGTAGCTGTGATTGCTTACCTTGTTGGATGTGCCGGTTCGGGCGTTGAACAATCGCGCGATGGCTTGGTCGCCAACGGCAAAGGCGCAGTCAGTCAGTTCGCCGTCCTGCCCCGAGAGGAAGTAGCAGCGATAGGCAGTGGCCGTCTCCTCCACCCTGACGCACTTGATACCACCACCGGGGGTGATGTACTGGTCACCCGCCAGCACGCCCTTCTTAATGATGGTCAGCTCCTCGAAGAAGGCTTTGACGCGCACATAGAGCTTGTCGAGCTCGGCGTACGAGTGGTCGTCAGCATCCATGTGGAAGCAACCACCGGAAGCCCCCGCCTCAAAGTCGCCCACGTGCAACCCCTTGGCAAAATCAATCAGCTCAGCCGCCGTGTCGGGCTTTACCTTGGAGAGGAACTCGTCACGCACGGGGCTATCGGGATCGAGAGTTTGAGCCGAAGTGGCATGAGCAGCCTCTTCGGCTTCTTTCGCATAGTTGGCTCTGTCAGCCTTCTGTGCGTGGGTGGCCTCTGTGGCCAAATCAGCAGTGGCGGCATGAATTGCTTCGGAGATTACACCGGGTGTAACGGTAGCACCGGGTGCTGATATACCACTACCGATTATTGTGCCTTTACGTTCTTTGGCTTTCTTTAGTATCTTAACCTTAATCATTTGCGGGAATTTCTTTGAGAGTTAGAGTTGCCGAGTTCTCTGATAGATTTCGACTGATGTCTTGAACGAAGAAAACTTTTCCCGGGAGTGCGGGATGGGTATAATGGAAAATGGGATTAACTATTAGAGGATCGTCCACCAAGGTCTGAGTCATGGTGACACGTGGAACATGGAGCTGCGTATAGTACGCATCGACATAAATCTGTTCCGGCTTTGCAGCCTGATTGGCTGTGCAGTCGAACACATCAGTCACGGCATCACCGGATTCGGTTATAGTGACTGTGGTAAGGTTTACATTGTCCGGCACACCCAAAGCGACGCATTCTTCTGAGGTGAGCCCTGAACAGAGCTCGAACTCGATGTCATCCTTTATATTGAGGAAGCGCTCATCGGTGTCGGAGATATACACCAAATCATCATCGCCCCAGTTGTTGATCAATCCATTGTCGGAATATAGTTTCACCTCGAATTCCTTTATCAGTATATTGCTCACATGAGCGAGAATAGACACATCATTATTGGTGAACTTGGTATTCCTGAAAAAGGTAGGATGCCGACGGATTACATTATTCCAAGTAGAATTCACCGGACCCAGGATACTGAATTGCACAGCACCTCGCAGATGGTCATCTTTACGGATAGGGATTGCAGTGCCTTCGGCATCGATACCCATCTCGAAAGAAATGTTATTTTGGATGTTGTGCTCCTGACCGATGATGAAGTCGTCAATTTTTGGGTCGACTCCGATGGTGAAGCTCTGTGCGTAGTAGCGGTCCTCATCATTACCGCATTCTTCGAGGGACAAATACTTCTGCCACACGAACCTTGATGAACCATCGGCAGCATATGTTTCCACGCAGCATTTATCTCCTATAATGAGCATGCAAGCCAACACACCTACCTTGGAAATCCGGTCGTGCTGAACACCCCAATTATAATCGCCGGCACCGGGGATAGCTACAACAACCTGAGAGAACTGATATTTGTACAACTGCGGACCTTCATCAGAGAAGGGAATCAACCCCTCCGGAGTGTTATATTGCCATTGAGGAACCGCGTTTGGATTGGATGCTTTGTAATATTTGCGGGTATAATATCGGCCATCGCTGTTTGTTCGCGA
>JAAVGX010000058.1 GCA_014800065.1 Bacteroidales bacterium
TAACCTTTCGATTCGGCACCCTTGAAAGCCGCGAGAGCCTCGGGGAGCATTTCAGCCTGCCAAGCAGCCAGGGCCTGGTTGTAGTAGATTTCACCGAAAACGGTGTCGGCGGGCACGTTGTTGAGCTTAGCCACGATTTCGGGAGTTTCGCCCATCTTGTTGAAGATGTTCCAAAGCTGGTAAGCGCCTTTGTAGTCCTGAGCGTTGAACATGTCCACACCTGCTGAAGAATAGTCAGCGAAGTGAGAAGACATGGTACCGATCATGTCCTTGGTATATTTGGTTTTGGTCTTACCTTTAGCATCGGTAACGGGGTCGAGGGGGAGGGCTTTCTGGAAGTAGTCGTAGCCTTGGATGAGGAGGTTGCCCATTTTGACGTCATCGCCGTCCTTGAGCTGACCGAGGGTTTTGAGGCCGAGCATCTTGTCGTACTCGCCGTAAGAAGCCTTGCCGGGAATGAAGTATGTCTGAGCCATACCTGCAGTTTCGGCGTCGGTGAAAGCCGGAGTAATCACAGTGATTACTTCAGCGGCGGTTTTACCACCTTTCATAGCACGTTCAGCCTCTTTGAGGACTGCTACTTGTGCGGTTGCACCTACAGTTGCACCAATAAGCAGTGCGCTGAGAAGGATTTTTTTCATAAACATTTGATTTATGGTGATTTAAGTTAATTATCTTGATCCTCGTAAGCTTCGGGGGCTATTCTGTCGATTTCGGCCGTTTCTTCGGCTTCGATTTCTTCGACATTTTCGCCGTCGTCGTCGATATCGGATTCGGATTCGCCTTCGGATTCGTTACCGAGTTCGGGCAGCTCTTCGGCATCGGGTGCTACCTGTTCGACTTCGGTTTCGGGGTCGGAGTCGACCACGCATACGGAAGCGATGGCATCGTTTCGCTTGGTGAGGTTGATGATGCGCACACCCTGAGTGTATCGGCCCATGATTCGGATGTCGGACACATGGAAACGGAGCACCACGCCGGAGCGGTTGATGATTACCAGGTCGTTATCATCATTAACGCTTAAGAAGCCAACAAGTTCTCCGGTCTTATCGGTTACGTTCATTGTCTTGACACCGCGGGCACCACGACGTGTGATTCGGTAGTCGTCGAGGTTGGAGCGCTTGCCGAATCCCTTTTCGGAGAGTACCATCACATTATTAGATGTGTTTTCGGGCATTGTGATGAGTCCGATAACGGCGTCGTCGGAGTCCTCATCGATACGCATGCCACGCACACCGGCGCTGACGCGACCCATAGCGCGGAGTTCGTTTTCGTTGAAGCGGATAGCGCGTCCGTGACGGTTGGCCATGAGTATTTCGCAGTTTCCGTCGGTGAGTTCCACGCCCACGAGGGTGTCGCCCTCACGGAGCACGATTGCCTTCTTACCCTTGGCGAGCACGCGAGCGTATTCGGAGAGGACGGTCTTCTTAATCAAGCCGTTAGCGGTGGCGAACACGAGGTAGTGCGAAGCGGTGTATTCGGGGTCGTTGAGCTGACGGCAGCTGATGTAGGCTCGCACGCGGTCGCCGGGCTCGATGTTGAGCAGGTTCTGCAGGGCGCGGCCCTTGTTGTTCTTGTCGGCCTTGGGCAGCTCGTAGACATGCATCTTGTACACCAGACCCTTGTCGGTGAAGAAGAGCATTGTGGAGCGCATATTTGCGGTGTAGATGTGCTCGATGAAGTCCTGGTCGCGAGTCTTGGAGCCTCGTGAGCCTACGCCGCCGCGGTTCTGGGCGCGGAATTCGGCCAGAGGAGTGGTTTTGATGTACCCCAGGTGGGAGATGGTGATGACCATGTCCTCGTCGTCGTAGTACTCTTCGGCACCGGCGGTACGGGCGGAGTATTTGATTTCGGTACGACGTTCGTCGCCGTATTTTTCTTCGATTTCGCGAAGTTCTTTCTTGATGAGTTCGCGGAGCACGTCGTCATCGGCCAGGATGAGCTCGAGTTCTTCGATTCGGGCGTGGATGTCGTCGATGTCCTTCTGGAGGCGATCCACAGCGAGGTTGGTGAGGGCACCCAGGCGCATGTCGATGATAGCTTGGGTCTGGGGGTCGGACAGGCTGAAGCGTTCGCTCAGACGCTGACGTGCCACTTCGGAGTTGGCGGAAGTTTTGATGATTTCAACCACCTCGTCGATATTCTGCACGGCTATGAGCAGACCTTCCAGGATGTGTGCACGTTCGCGGGCTTTGCGGAGCTCGAACTGAGTGCGGCGTGTCACCACTTCGCGGCGGTGGTCCACAAACGCCTGAAGTATCTCTTTGAGGTTGAGTGTTTTAGGACGGCCGTGCACCAGCGCAACGTTGTTTACGCTGAACGAGCTTTCCATGGCCGTCATCTTGTAGAGCTTGTTGAGAATCACACCGCTGTTGGCATCGGATTTGAGAGTGACCACGATGCGCATGCCGCGGCGGTCGGATTCGTCGTTTACGTTGGCGATACCATCGATTTTCTTGTCGATTACCAGCTGGGCGATGCTCTTGATGAGCTCGGCGCGGTTCACGCCATAGGGTATTTCGGAGATAACGATCAGCTCGTGCTCCTTGCGGGTCTCGGTGTCGGCCTTTGCACGGATAACGATTCGACCGCGACCGGTTTCATATGCTTCCTTCACGCCATCGTAGCCGTAGATGGTGCCACCGGTGGGGAAGTCGGGCGCGGGGATAATCTTCATCAGCTCGGGGATGGTGATTTCAGGATTATCGAGCAGGGCGATGGATGCTTCGAGCGATTCCTTCAAGTTGTGGGGCGGCATATTTGTGGCCATACCCACAGCAATACCGCTTGCGCCATTGACAAGCAGGTTGGGGAATCGAGTGGGGAGCACGGTGGGCTCCATGCGCTCATTATCGTAAGTAGGCTGGAAGTCAACGGTTTCAGCATCGATGTCGCGCAGCATTTCTTCGCCGAGCTTTTCGAGGCGTACCTCGGTGTAACGCATCGCCGCGGGTCCGTCGCCGTCGATAGAGCCGAAGTTTCCGTGGCCGTCCACCAGGGTGTGGCGCAACGACCACCACTGAGCCATACGCACCACGGTGCCGTAGATGGAGGAGTCGCCATGGGGGTGATACTTACCCATCACCTCGCCCACGCAGTTGGCTGCTTTCTTGTGAGGTTTATTACTGGTATTGCCCATCTCGTTCATACCGAACAGCACGCGCCTGTGCACAGGCTTCATACCATCGCGAACATCCGGGAGGGCGCGAGACACTATCACCGACATTGAATAGTCGATGTAGGAGGTCTTCATCTGGTTTTCAATATTGACTTTAAAAATGCGGTCTTGATCAGACATGTTCTTAGGGTCTATGTTGGGCGCATTCGGCAGAGGGAGAGACACACTGCCTTAAGGGCGCAAATAATCACACAAAGGTACGAAATTATTTCGATGTGCGCAAATTATTTTTACTTTGCGCTCCACCAAAATAAAAGGCTGGAATATTTACCCGATCTGCGAGTTTATTTCTGACTGCGTGCTGCTCTGGAATTGCGGAAACGGGCCAGGCCGAGCAGGAGGCGACGGAAGCCGGAGACGCTGTAGAGACATTTGTCGAACCAGCCCATGTGGGCGTGGATGAGTTTAACGAGTGCCCCGACGTAAATCATTGCGAAGAGTGTGCCCCACCCTGTGACATTCCACATCCAACGATCGAAAAACACATAGCAGGAAATGATGGCCGATACCACCAGGCATACATCCACCCATATTTTAATTGACGCGAAGGGTTTGGATGTAACGCGACTTATGGCGATAGGCAGCCCCTCGCCCGGCATCGTGATGGAGCCGCAACGAACCTCCATCGCCACGCCAAGTGCCATCACCGAGCAGCCGAGGAACTGCGCGAGCAGTTGCGCCGGAAGGGTGTCGATCGGCCAAGAGGCGGTCATAAGCATATTGATGTCAATCAGCACACCAAATACTGCGCCCACCACCAGCTGCAGCAGTTGCACGGGCTGGAATTTGCTCCGCAGCACCACAATCTGCCCCACTATCAGCAGGGCGTTGAGAATGTTGGTGTACATACCCAGGCTGAGCGGGGGCCCCAAGCCTTCGGATCCGGCAATAGTGAACGCCAGAGGCGTGGACGAAATGACACTGCTGCCAAGATTGGAGCGTACGCAAAGCACCACGCCAAGCGTGAGTATGTAAAGCGATATTAATAAAAGAATGTGTTGCCAAATGAACCCGGCAACAGGATTAGATTGTTTATTGTACATATCTCCATTGGAAAACCTATTGCAAAATTACATAAAAAATCGCTAAAATAGCACAAGACCTCAATATTTAACATTCACGCACGTTATATATAAGCTTTTGGCACGATAATTGCATAAATCAGTCAAAAGAAAATTCCGGATTTAGAATATGGAAAATAACCAGAAATACACCGAAGCAGCGCGTGCCCTTATCGAACGCCTGCGAAACCAATGTGCCAACCACGGCAACACGGCCATCATGCCGGAGCATCTGCTCTTAGAGCTGGCCACGCCGGGGTTGAAGTCCTATGAGCTCCTTGAGCGTCTCATAGGCACCGACCGCCTGGAGCAGCTGCGCAAGGAGCTCGACGAAGCACTCTTCGAACTCCCCGCCGGCTACGACCGCGGTGCGGACTACTACAACCGTGTAGTGACCCTCATCATCAAGCTCGCCATCATCGAGGCTCGCTACCTGAAGGCTCCCTCGGTGGATGTGGAGCACCTGCTCCTTTCGCTTTTCCACAGCAAGGAAGCTCGCGAAATGGCTCTGATTGTGCCCTTTATCGAAGCCGGCGTCCGCTATGAGGACCTCCGCCGCCAGGCTATGGCCGATAGCGAAGGAATGCGCCCGGTCGCCGATATGGAGTCGGCCGGCGACATCGAGGACTCAGCCACTCCCGCCGGTGCCGGTAGCGACGAACCCGCCAAGAGCAAGGGCACTGCCCAACGCCGAAGCGGCCAGCGAAACGACACCCCCATGCTCGATAAGTTCGGCAACGATATGACCCGCGCCGCTCGCGAGGGTCGCCTTGACCCCGTGGTGGGACGCGAGGTGGAAATCGAACGCCTGGCGCAGATTCTGAGCCGTCGTAAAAAGAACAACCCCGTTCTGATTGGCGAACCGGGTGTGGGCAAGAGCGCTATCGTGGAAGGCCTCGCTCTGCGAATTGTACAGCGACGCGTGAGCCGAATCCTCTTCGACAAGCGCGTAATATCGCTCGACATGGCCTCCCTCGTGGCCGGAACCAAGTACCGCGGCGAGTTCGAAGAGCGAGTGAAAGCAATCCTGAACGAACTGAGCAAGAATCCCGACGTGATTCTGTTCATCGACGAAATCCACACAATCGTGGGTGCCGGAAACGCTCAAGGCTCCATGGATGCCGCCAATATGCTCAAGCCCGCACTTGCCCGCGGTGAAATTCAGTGCATCGGCGCCACTACTCTGGATGAATACCGAGTCAACATCGAAAAGGACGGCGCCCTCGAACGTCGATTCCAGAAAGTGATGGTGGAGCCTACCACTGCGGAAGAAACTCTCACCATTCTCAATAATATCAAGGCCAAATACGAGGAACATCACGGCGTAAATTACACTCCCGAAGCCCTCGAAGCCTGTGTGAAGCTCACCGACCGATATATCTCCGACCGAAATTTCCCCGACAAGGCCATCGACGCTTTGGACGAAGCCGGTTCGCGTGTGAAAGTCACCAATATTATCATCCCCGAGGACATCGACAAGATGGAGACTGAGCTGGCAGACATGAATACCCGCAAGCTCGAAGCGGCTCACCGTCGCGACTTCGCCGAAGCAACACGCCTGCGCAACCAGGTGAACGACCTTCAGGTGAAACTGGATGCCCGACGCGCCGAATGGGAACAGGAAATGAAGCAGAACCGCGAAACCGTCGATGCCGACAAGGTGGCGGAAGTAGTAGCGATGATGACCGGCGTGCCCATGCAGCGAATCGCTCAGGCCGAAGGTATCCGACTGCTCGAAATGGAACCCACCCTCAAGGGTGCCATCATAGGTCAGGACCCTGCAATCACAAAGATTGTAAAGGCCATCCAGCGCAATCGCCTCGGGCTCAAAGACCCCAACAAGCCAATCGGCACCTTCATGTTCCTTGGTCCGACCGGTGTGGGCAAAACTCACCTGGCCAAGAAACTCGCCGAATATCTCTTCGACTCGGCCGACACTCTCATCCGAATCGACATGAGCGAGTACATGGAGAAGTTCAGCGTGTCGCGCCTGATCGGTGCACCTCCGGGATATGTGGGCTATGAGGAAGGTGGACAGCTCACCGAAAAGGTGCGTCGCCATCCGTACTCGGTGGTGCTTCTGGACGAAATCGAAAAGGCTCATCCCGATGTGTTCAACCTCCTGCTTCAGGTGATGGATGAAGGACGCCTCACCGACAGCCTCGGTCGTAGAATCGACTTCAAGAACACCATCATCATCATGACCTCCAATATCGGAACACGTCAGCTCAAAGAATTCGGCTCCGGCGTTGGCTTCAACACCAAGGAAGTGGACCGCGAGTACAGTCACTCCGTGCTTACCAAGGCTCTCAGCAAGGCCTTTGCGCCCGAATTCCTCAACCGTATCGATGATGTGATCATCTTCGAACCCCTCGACAAGGAGTCCATCTTCAAGATCATCGACATCGAGCTCAAGGGATTCTACAAGCGTATGGCCGACCTGGGCTACACCATTACCCTGAGCGACGACGCGAAGAACTTCATCGCCTCCAAGGGCTGCGACGTAAACTTCGGCGCTCGTCCCCTCAAGCGTGCCATCCAGAAGTACCTTGAGGACGAACTGGCCGAACTCCTGCTCAGCTCTTCCATTTCGCTGGGCGACGAAATCCTCGTAGGGTTCGACCCCACCGAGCAAAAAATCGTCAGCCAGATAGTGGCCTCCGAGCAGCAACCTCAAATCGAACAGTAAAAGAAAGCTCCTTCGGGAGCTTTTTTTGTTTCATATAGTTTAATGCCGGTATTTGATATGAAAATATTTGAGGCTATATTTCGTAATACAAAATTTTATTCGTAATTTTACAACATATTTAAGACTCAACCCTTTTATGAATATAGTAGCAAAGAAGACTCTGGTTGATTATTACCTCAAACATCCACAGGCAAAGGAAGCTCTTGAGGAATGGTATTCTAAAACTCGGAATAGCCACTGGACCTGCTTCGCTGATGTTAAGGCTACCTTCAATTCAGTTGATAGTGTCGGTAATCAGCACTATGTTTTCAATATAAAGGGTAATGATTTCCGCTTGATTGTCGTAGTCCAATTCAAGCACGGATATGTGTTTATTAGGTTTATTGGCACTCACGCTGAATATGATAAAATTAAAGACGTATCACAGGTTTAACAAGAGCCATATGGAAACGATCAAGACAAAAATTGAAAATGAAACCCAATATAAATGGGCTATGGCTCGTATTGATGAATTGCTTCCGAAGGTTAATGATGAAACTCCGGACGATGATCCGAACAGCATTGAGCTCTATCTTATCTCATCTCTTGTTGAGGAGTATGAGGATGTTCATTATCCCATCGGAAAGCCCTCGCTTATTGATATTCTGAAACTGAGAATGTATGAGATGGGGTTATCGCAGGCTGCTCTTGCAAAGAAGATAGGAGTTAGCCCGTCTCGTGTCTGTGATTTCTTGTCAGGAAAGAGTGAGCCGACAATTCAGGTCGGCAGACGCATCTCGAAAGAGTTGAATATTGACCCGGCTATCGTGCTTGGTGTCTGAAAGCCGTTCTCGGTGATTCTGTCGTTTGTGGTCTGCACGAAGATTGGCGTTATATTCGGCTTCTACCTCGCCGCAAAAGCGTCGAACCTCCATCCTATCGAAGCAATTCGCTACGAGTAATTTTTACACTTCACATTCGAAAAAGCTCAAAAACGGATTACTTTCGCAATTCCTACGAGGGTGTTGCATACCCAACATGAGGCACAAAAGGCCGGAGGCCTTTCACGGGGTTCTTTTAGGCTAACTTACAACACACTCTAATGTTAAACTACGTTAATTACTTGCATTTCGCTGAAAAGTGTTGTAATTTTGCATCACGAAACATCGCGGGGTGGAGCAGTGGTAGCTCGTTGGGCTCATAACCCAAAGGTCGTAGGTTCGAGTCCTGCCCCCGCAACTAAGAAAGCCGCGCAAATTGCGTGGCTTTTTTTCTTTTGTTCGATGCTACATTTTGGGCGCTTCGTTTGTTATATATTCAGTTCTCCATTTGCAGACGAAAGTTGAACTTGCGAAGCTTAATCATCACAACCTTAAGAACCATCCTGTAATAGTCGTGAATACACAAAAATCCGCCACCGTCACCGGCAGTCCTAACGCTTTGGGTACCGCCACCATCAGCCAGTTGCTGATTCAGTACTCTCTCCCGGCAATTATTGCCAGCTTGGCCACCTCGCTCTACAACATTGTAGACAGCATCTTCATCGGCCGAGGAGTGGGAGCCATGGCCATCACCGGACTTGCCATAACCTTCCCGCTTATGAACCTGGTAGTGGCATTCTGCGTGCTCATCGCTTCGGGTGGTGCAACAATTACCTCCATATTTCTGGGTCAGCGCAACATCAAGCGCGCCGCCGATGTGGTGGGAAACGTCACGGCATTCTGCCTCATCCATTCAATCGTAATCATGATTGTAGGGCTCCATTTTCTGGAACCCATTCTGGTATTTTTCGGCGCAACGCCTGAAACCCTGAGCTATGCCACTGAATTTATGAGAATCATCCTCTTCGGTACTCCGATATCATATGTATTCCTGGGACTCAACAACCTCATGCGCGCTACGGGCTATCCTAAAAAGGCCATGATTTCGGCGCTTCTCTCGGTGGGTGTGAACGTGGTGCTTGCTCCGCTGTTCATTTTCGTGTTCAAATGGGGCATCAAGGGGGCCGCAATGGCCACGATTTTCGGCCAGACGGCAGGCCTCATCTGGGTGCTGGGCCACTTCATCAATAAAA
>JAAVGX010000059.1 GCA_014800065.1 Bacteroidales bacterium
AAATCAACCGAAGGCCTCGTAAGAAACTCAATTTCCAGTCCCCAAAGAGTGTTTTCTTCCGACAAATCGCTAATTTTGCACTTGCCAGTTGAGAGTAGGCCGATGCTTTTTTCTCATTCACCTCTTATATTTACACCTTTTTATATTTACATTTAGAGCAATAGTCCTTCGAGTGAGACAATCCTCGTCTATCATTCCTCGCAAATCTATGGAGGGTATAAATACATGTGCATTTGTCTTATCCCGAAATCGCACTATTTGTATTGCATCAGGGTGACTAAACATTGGCGGCCCAAAAGTCCACAACGAACGTGTGGTCCTACATTCATGCTCGCATAAATCTTAGCCCGATATGATTTAAGGTGTCTAACCATTGGCGGGTCAAAAGGCCACACCGAACGTGTGGCCCTACATTCAATGACACACAAAACTGTGCTTTCTTGGCTCTTGGGTGGGAATATTAAAGGAGGCTGTGCTTTTGGCGCAGCCTCCTTTTTTAATGGTGGGGTGTGTTATTCTTTGTCTTTGCGCGGGGCGCGGTCGCGGCCTTCGCGACGGGGACGATCGCCTCCTTCGCGGCGGGGACGGTCGTTGCCTTCGCGGCGGGGACGCTCAGCACGGGGTTTGCGTTCGGGTTCTACCCATCCTTCGGGTTTTTCCTTGAGGGCGCGCATGCTGAGACGGAATTTGCCGGTTTTCTTGTCGATTTCGATGAGTTTTACCTGTACTTTGTCGCCTTCTTTGAGGCCGGAGGCTTCCATGTTGTCGAGGCGTTCCCAAGCGATTTCGCTGATGTGGAGGAGACCGTCGCGGTTGGGCATGAATTCAACGAACGCGCCGAAGTCCATGATTGAGCGCACGGTACCGTCGTACACCTTTCCTTCTTCGGGGAGTTCGACGATGGCGTTGATCATTTCGAGGGCTTTGTCGATTGCGGCTTTGTTAGCAGCGGCAACTTCGATGTATCCTCCTTCTTCGATTTCATCGATAGAAACGGTAGCACCTGATTCTTCCTGAATACCCTGGATGATCTTTCCGCCCGGGCCGATTACAGCACCGATGAGTTCTTTGGGGATAATCATGGTGACAATGCGGGGCACGTGAGGCTTGTAGTCCTCGCGGGGCGCAGGTATGGTCTGGTTGATGATGTTGAGGATGGGGAGACGACCGTCGCGAGCCTGCATAAGAGCACGTTCGAGGATTTCGTAGCTGAGGCCGTCGCACTTGATGTCCATCTGAGTGGCAGTGATGCCGTCTACTGTACCGGTAACCTTGAAGTCCATATCACCGAGGTGGTCTTCGTCGCCGAGGATATCGCTGAGGATAGCGTATTTATCGGATTCGGTGTCGGTGATAAGACCCATTGCGATACCGCTGACGGGCTTTTTCATCTTCACGCCGGCATCGAGGAGCGCGAGAGTTCCTGCGCAGACGGTTGCCATTGAAGAAGAGCCGTTTGATTCGAGGATATCGCTAACAACGCGGCAAACGTAGGGGAAGTCATCGGGGAACATACGCTTGAGGGCACGGTGAGCGAGGTTGCCATGACCGATTTCGCGACGGCCTACACCACGCTGAGCTTTAGCTTCGCCGGTTGAGAAGGGGGGGAAGTTGTAGTGGAGGAGGAAACGTTCGCGACCCTGGTTGAGCACGTCGTCGAGAATCTTTTCGTCGAGCTTGGTTCCGAGAGTAACGGTAGAGAGGCTCTGAGTTTCACCACGAGTGAATACGGCCGAACCGTGAGGACCGGGGAGGTAGTCGATTTCGCACCAGATAGGACGAATCTGGGTAGTTTTACGACCGTCGAGGCGGATGCCTTCGTCGAGGATGCAACGACGAACGGCTTCTTTTTCCACATCGTGGTAGTAGCGCTTAACGAGGGGAGTTTTTTCGTCGCGCACGTCTTCGGGGAGAGATTCGATATATTCCTTGCAGATAGCGTCGAAGCTGTCCTGACGCCAGTGCTTGTCGGCGCAACCTGCCTTAGCGATGGCGTAGGCTTTGTCGTAAGTGGCGCGACGAACGTCTTCGCGGAGCTCTTCATCGTTGACTTCGTGGTTGTATTCGCGCTTGGCCACGCCAACTTCTTCAGCGAGTTCCATCTGAGCCTTGCACTGTACCTTGATAGCATCGTGGGCCACACGGAGAGCTTCGAGGAGTTCGGCTTCGGAAGCTTCGTTCATTTCACCTTCTACCATCATGATGTTGTCGTAAGTAGCGCCGACCATCAATTCCATATCGGCTTTCTGGAGTTCGTCGAAAGTTGGGTCGATAACGAATTTGCCATCAATACGAGCGACGCGGACTTCGGAGATAGGGCCGTTGAAAGGGATATCGCTCACAGCCAGGGCAGCAGAAGCTGCGAGGCCAGCGAGGCAATCGGGAGCGTCGACACCATCGGCAGAGTACATGGTGATGTTTACGAAAGTGTCGGCGTGATAATTCGAGGGGAAGAGGGGGCGGAGCACACGGTCGACGAGTCGTGCTGTAAGGATTTCATAATCGCTTGCACGGCCTTCACGCTTGAGGAAACCGCCGGGGAAACGACCAGCGGCGGAGAATTTTTCTTTGTACTCCACCTGGAGGGGCATGAAATCAACGCCTTCGCCGGCTTCTTTGGCCGAAACAACAGTAGCGAGCAGCATTGTGTTGCCCATTCGTACTTCAACAGCGCCGTCGGCCTGCTTCGCGAGCTTACCTGTTTCAATGGTAATCTCACGGCCATCGGGGAGCGCTATTGTTTTCTTGATGACATTCATAAGAAATGGATAAATATATTTTTTAACGCTAAAATTCGCGCAAAGATACGAAAATTTCCATCGTTCTCCAAATTAATATATGTGAAAGTCCTTAAATGTAACTTTAAGTGGAGATGTATTGAACAGAGTCGGAGGCTCATGGGTTAATATATCAAGTAAGGATTTTCAATAAAAATTATCAAACAATGAAGCGTTTTCTCCTCTTGCTTTTAGTTGCATTAAGTTTATGTGCCAATGCTCAGGTAACCATACCCGATCAGGAAATAGGTTATAATGTTCATTACCACTGGGGTCCGGTGGATGTTCGGATAGCCCACGGTACCGTTTCGATGGGACTTTCGGGGGATTCATTTACCGCCACCCTCGATGGCAACAGCATCCCTTGGAACGGGCGAGTGTTCTGCATCAGCGACACCTTGACGGCCACGATGACTCCTGTTCCGGGTGAGTTGAGCCGTGAATCGGTGAGCTATCAGACCGGGTGGTATATGAAACCGAAGGTGCGTGAGTATCGCTCCGGAGCGTTCAATCCCTCAGATCCGGCCAACTACCGTAATATCGCAGGCGCGGGTTTGCTGAGCGCCTCGGCCAATACAATGGAGGCGGTGACGGTGACGTCGGATATGCTGGGGATGTTCTATTATTTCAATGAGCTTGATTTCGAGCATATGGCCCCGGGTACCCGTACCGTGATTCCTATCAGCGGAGGGTATTCGAGCGAGGTAGCCGTGACCTATGTCGGGCAAAGCACCTATGTGGCCGACGGAGTAGAATATTCGACCTATAAAGTGGATTTTGAGTACGCCTATGAGGGCTCGATGAGCGGCTATCCGGTGCATGCGCAGGTTGCGCAGGAGGGTCGTATACCCGTTCTGATCAGCGCATCGCTGCCTGTGGGGCGTGTTGAAATGGTGTACGATGGCCGTTGAATGGCAATCGCAGAACAACCATCAAAGCCCGATTAACATTATTTCACACATACCAAAACCGCCCCGGAGCACATTGTAGGGGCGATTTTGGCGTATAATCGTGTATAAGAATGACAATGACGGGACAAAAAATTTCGTAGAATGAATTAAAATATGTAATTTTGCGGAGTAAATTCATGAATTAATAAACACTTAACCACAACCGTCATGTCTGAAATTGCAGATAAAGTAAAGGCTATCGTGATGGACAAACTGAACATCGACGATCCCGCCAAAGTTACCGAAGAAGCAACCTTCGTAAACGACCTCGGTGCTGACTCACTTGACACCGTAGAACTGATTATGGACCTCGAGAACACTTTCGAAATCGAAATTCCCGAATCCGAATCCACCAATATCAAGACCGTAGGCGACGCAATTGCTTACATCGAAAAAGCAAAGAACTAAGCAATTTCCCCAGCACAGTCACAGGCCGCCGCGAACCCACGGCGGTTTTGTTATAAAATGATAAAAAACAGGATCAAGCAATACAACCACGCAAACATGGAACTTAAACGAGTAGTAGTGACCGGCTTAGGTGCGGTTACACCCCTTGGCAACGACGTGCCGACGACCTGGGCTAACGCTCTGGCCGGAGTGAGCGGCGCCGCCCCCATCACGCATTTCGATGCGTCCAAGTTCAAAACGCAATTTGCCTGCGAAGTAAAGGGATTTAATCCTGACGATCACTTCGATCGCAAGAAGTCGCGTCAGCTTGACCTGTATGCGCAGTACGCCCTTGTAGCAGCCCGTCAGGCCATCGAAGATGCAGGTTTGCCCGAGGACGACAAGCTGAACAAGAATCGCGTAGGCGTAATCGTAGCAGCGGGCATCGGCGGTCTTCACACCTTTGAAGAAGAAGCCGGAAATTATGCCAAGAATGTTGAACGCGGACCCCGCTACAATCCCTTCTTCATTCCTAAGATGATTGCCGACATCGCCTCGGGTCATATCTCGATGGAATACGGCTACCACGGCCCCAACTACGGTGTGGTATCGGCGTGTGCGTCGTCCAACAACGCAATTATTGATGCCTTCAACCTGATTCGTCTTGGCAAGGCCGACGTGATGGTTACCGGAGGTGCAGAAGCAGCCATCTTCCCCGCCGGTGTGGGCGGATTCAATGCCATGCACGCCCTCTCCACCCGCAACGACAGCCCCGAAACCGCTTCCCGCCCCTTCAGCAAGAGCCGCGACGGGTTCGTGATCGGCGAAGGTTCAGGCGTCCTGATTCTCGAAGAACTTGAACACGCTCTGGCTCGCGGAGCCAAAATATATGGTGAAATCGCCGGCGGCGGCATGAGCGCGGATGCGTACCACATCACCGCCACCCATCCCGATGGTCTCGGAGCCAAGCTCTCCATGCAGTCGGCACTTGATGATGCCGGCATGAAGCCCGAAGACATCGACTATATCAATGTGCACGGCACCTCCACCCCCGTTGGTGATATTTCCGAAGTGAAGGCTATCGTAGAGCTCTTCGGCGACCAGGCTCACAAGCTGAATATCTCGTCAACCAAATCGATGACCGGTCACCTCCTTGGCGCAACCGGCGCTATGGAAGCTATCTTCAGCATCAAGGCCGTTCAGGAGGATATCGTTCCTCCGACCATCAATCACGAAGAGGGCGATGAGGACGAAGAAATTGACTACACCCTCAATTTCACCTTCAACAAAGCACAGAAGCGCCCTGTTCGCGCAGCGCTGTCGAACTCATTCGGCTTCGGCGGCCACAACGCAACCGTGATTGTGAAGAAGTTTGAGAAATAATTCTTCAGACGAAGCATTTTAGAACGTATGGACGCGCAATCGCGCGTCCATTTTCATCAATAATACCCCAATGAAAATCGCAATAATCGTGGCGATGGACAAGGAGCTCAACCTGCTGTTGCCACACATATCCGAGCCGAAGAATGTGAGCCTTAACGGGTTCGATTTCCACACCGGCGAGCTGGGCGGCCACAAAGTTGTGGTGTGCAAGTGCGGCATCGGCAAGGTTAATGCCGCCGTTGGAGCGCTCACGCTGATAGAAAACTTTCATCCGGCGTTGGTAATAAATACCGGAGTAGCCGGTGGCACCGGCGCCACCGAGCATCCGGCACAGGTGCTTGATGTTGTACTTGCGGACCGTATTGCCTACCACGATGTTTGGTGCGGACCCGGCACAGAACCCGGTCAAGCCGCGGGTTGTCCGGCTTACTTCGAGTGCCCTCTTCCGGCTGACCTTTGCAGCCGGCTTGGCGCACGACGCGGACTTATTGCATCGGGTGACATATTCGTGACCGATCCGTCCGACCTTCAGCGCATCCTGAGCGTGCACCCCGACGCGTTGGCCGTGGATATGGAAAGCGCCGCCATCGCCCATGTGTGCTACCTGAAGAGTGTGCCCTTCGTGGCCCTGCGAGTGATAAGCGATACCCCGGGAGCAGAAGGCAATGCCGCGGCCTACACCGACTTCTGGACCGCTGCACCCCGGCGAACATTCGAGTGCGTTGAACAACTCCTGCAGTTGCTATGAAGGACCTTCGCCCAACACGCGGCGAGCAAAAACTTCGGGCGATGATTGCAGAAGGCGAGCACGTTCATCAGGATTTCAAATTCACCATCTCCGACGCCCGAAAAATAGCCCGCTCCCTTTCGGCCTTCGCCAACAATGACGGCGGCCGGTTGCTTATCGGGGTGAAGGATAATGGCACCATTGCGGGTGTGCGAAATGAGGAGGACGTTTTCGTGGTAGAGGAGGCCGCGGGCATTTATTGCAGGCCGGCGTTGACCATTGAGTTTGAAGCTCTTAAGGCCAAGGGCGGCCTTGAGGTGATAGTTGCGAAAGTGGAGCGACAAGCGCGCCGCCCCGTTTATGCCTCCGACAGCCCTGACCATTGGCGAGCCTACTACCGCGTGGCCGATGAAAATATCGCTGCGCATGAGCTGATGGTCGACGCATGGGAGCGTGAGGCCGAAGAACATTCCACAGCTCTCAGCGCGCTGCATCACAGCATTTTAGCAGCGATAGAAGAACAGCCCCGAGCGTTAGATTTACGCGATCTTGCTATCAGTGTCCATGCGTCAGCGGCCGCTGTAAGAGAGGCTGTAATCGAACTGGCCAATTCATCGCTAATCGACTTTTCGCACAATGGCTCCAACTTTATGCTTACCATAAAATGACCAAGCAGCTCAACCGCGCAATCTGGCTTTGGCTTGCCCTTGTTATCGTGGGGACGGGGATTGCTTATGGAGTTCTTTACTCGTTCCGCCCTTATGTGCTGGACGATTTGAGCTACTTCATTGACAATCGGAGTTGGATTATGACCCATCCCTATCCCTGGCTACGGTGGCCCACGCACATTGCGGGTATGTGGCTTGAGGTGAACGGACGGCTGGGGGATTCCTCCAATATGCTTTGGCTCAACGTTATACCTGCCTGGTTGAGGGGCGCGATTGAGGGACTTTGTGTAGCGGGTCTATACGGAGGTACTGTGTTATGGCTCAGACGATTGCACTTCAATGCGGCCGGGTGTATTGCCGGTGTGGCACTGCTGATGGGCTGCCTGCCCTGGTGGGATGCATCGGGTCTGTATGTGGTGCATATCAACTATGTGTGGCCTTGCACATTGCTTCTTTTTGCCTTTTACTTTTTATTTTGGAATGTACCGCGCAGTCGAGCCGGTCGAACGGAGCTTTGCGCCGCGATGTTTTTGGCCGGTGCCTGGCACGAGGCCATCGGGTTGCCGCTGATCATCGCACTTGGTATTGCATTGACGGTGAAACAGATACGGAGCACTAACCTATGGCCAATGGTCTGGGGTATTTTGGGCGGGGTTTATTCGACATTCAGTCCGGGAATTCTTGGGCGTATGGGCGCCGAGCATATCCCTGACGATTCGATTATCCTCCTGATACTGAAGACGGTTCCCTTTGCAGCGGTGCTTCTTGCAGTGGTTCTTTACAAGCTGGTGAGGAATCCGCGAGTTCTGTGGGAACAATTCAGTGCGCATAGTGGGCGAACGGGGATTCTGACCGCGTTCTCCCTTGCAAGTGCGGGAGTAGCTGTCGGGTCGGGGATTATCGGACGACCCGGGTGGTTCGCTCAGGTGTTTTCTCTTCTTGCTTTAGCGGATTTATGTTGCCCTACCCTGCCTCAGATTTTTGTGCGCTCGCGTTGGGCGGGTATGGTTTTGTCGATGATTCTTTTGGGGCTGATGAGCGTTCAGACGGTGCTTACGGGAATATATCAATACCGTTTCGACGCAGAGAGTAAGGGGCTGATTTCCAAGTATCTTGCATCAGCCGATGGCTTTGTTGTCGCGAACGTCCCGGATTATCGTTGCGCGCCCGAGATAGTTCTGAACCGTGCGCACACGTTTCCTCCGCCTTACGACCCTTGGTTGCAGGAGAGCCTGCGCAAATACCGTGCGGCGGAGGCTGTGGGTGCGTGCGGCCTGACCGACAGCGTCATCCGGGCTCAACCGGGGCTTACGATTGTTCCGCCGGAACTTGCCGCGGCGATGGAAGGGCTTGATTCGGCTCCGGACGAAGCGGTCGAAACGGGTGGCGGAGTTATTCTCCCTGAAGGTCCTATAGCCGTTGAAGTGCGCGCCGGGAGCTATCCGCAAAGAATCGAATATCGAGGTTTTAGCGCCATAGTATACATAGCCATACCTCCCGGAAGCAGGCCTTGGAACGAATAACGGGGCTTTGAAATTCAAAAATAGGCGAAAAAATTGCTTTTTATTTGGGTATTTGTGGAAAAATAGGTAACTTTGCGGAGTTTTTTCACGCACACCTCAATGGGAAAGTTCACTGCATACAAAATCCCCCTGCAGAGCCTCGGCGTAGGGACACATCATTTCGACTTCAAGCTCGATAAGCAGTTCTTCGTAAATATGGAGAGCTCTGACATTCATGATGCAGATCTGGATGTGAGCGCGGAAGTGAATTATAATGGTGATTTCTACACGTTGAGCTTCCACATCAGCGGCGAAGTGGTTCTGATCTGCGACCGCTGTCTGGATGATCTTCATTTTCCCATCGACGAGGAGTACCATATCGTGGTAAAGTACGGAGAAGACTACAACGACGATAACGATGAGGTTCTTGAAATCCCCAAGAGCGACACGACGCTGAATGTAGCGTACATGCTTTACGACACAGTGACGCTCGCCATCCCCATCAAGCACGTTCACCCGTTAGGGAAGTGCAACCGCCAGATGAGCGCGATGCTCAAAAAGCACAGAGCCGGCGGAGAAGATGCGGATTTGGAGAATGAACTGATCGACGAAATAGATAATATCGACGCTGAGAGCGAAAAAGAGGCACGCGGCACCGACCCCCGTTGGGACGCGCTCAAAAAGCTCGGAGGCGACCAAAGCGAAGAATAAAAACAACAGAAGAATAATAAAGAACCATGGCACATCCTAAACGCAAACAATCCAAGACCCGCACAGCAAAGCGTCGTACCCATGACAAGGCTGTAGCCCCCACTCTGGCCCTTTGCCCCAACTGCGGTGCATGGCACATCTACCACACCGTGTGTGGCGAATGCGGCTACTATCGCGGCAAGCAGGCTATCGTTAAGGACGAAATGGCATAATTGCCTTTCAGAACCTTAATCAAGCTGCCGAAGAGCAATATCAGCGACCGGGAAAGGTCCCGGCACGCTGGTATACGCATATTCATACAAACGTAAACTTACATATATTATAATAATGGTGAATGCCCGCATAACCGGAATAGCCTCTTACATTCCGGACGATATTCTGGACAACGAAACCCTCTCGCAGATGGTGGACACCAACGACGAGTGGATCACAACCCGCGTTGGAATCAAGGAACGCCGAATTCTCAAGAAAGAAGGAGCCGGCTCTTCGTACATGGGAATCGAAGCAGTGAAGAAGCTCCTTGAAAGCACCGGTACGAATCCCGAAGACGTTGATGTTCTGATCTGCGCCACAACCAACCCCGACTACCGTTTCCCCTCAACCGGATCGATAATCTGCTACCACACCGGACTGACCAAGGCCTACTCCTACGATATGCAGGCAGCGTGCGCCGGCTTCATCGTTGCACTTCAGGAGGCAAACGCCTACATCAAATCCGGCTTATATAAGAAGGTAATTGTAGTTGCGGCTGAGAAAATGTCGTCGATGACCAACTATAAGGATCGCTCCACCTGCCCTCTTTTTGGCGATGCAGCGGCAGCGGTGCTTGTAGAGCCTACCGAGGACCTCAACGTAGGTATCATCGACTGCGAGCTCCATGTAGACGGTCAGGGCTGCGACCACCTGCTGATGAAGGCCGGTGGCTCGGTGCTTCCCGCCTCGCATGAGACTGTGGATGCCGACCTGCACTTTGTATATCAGGACGGTCGTGCCGTGTACAAGCACGCTGTGACCAACATGCTCAATTCCAGTCTGAGCGTGATGAGCCGCAACGGTCTGGAAGGCGACGACATCGCATACCTTATTCCTCATCAGGCCAACCTCCGTATTATCGAGGCTGTTGCATCTCGCGCGAAGGTGCCTATGGAAAAGGTGCTTGTGAATATTCAGTACAGAGGCAACACATCGGGTGCATCCATTCCCCTGTGTCTGGATGAGAACAAACATCTCCTCCACAAGGGCGACAAGCTGATCCTCACCGCCTTCGGTGCCGGTTTCACTTGGGGTGCTATGTACCTTGTGTGGGACATCTGATTGCATTTTCTGAATAAAAAATAGCACAAGAAGCATCTTTTTAGATGCTTTTTGTGTTATATATAGTAAAAGGACTCTCTGTGGTCACTGCTGTGGCACCGTAATCCTTAAAAATGCAATCACAAAACACTGACATAAAACATGGAAACTAACAAAGAAACACTGACCCCGGCCGACTCTGCCGCACTCCCCGTTGAAGTACCCGCAGCTCACAAAGCCGGTTTTGTAAATATAGTAGGCAATCCTAACGTTGGTAAGTCAACACTGATGAACGACCTTGTGGGCGAACGCATCAGTATCATCACCAGCAAGGCTCAGACTACCCGTCACCGTATAATGGGTATTGTCAATACTCCCGAATATCAGATAGTTTTCTCGGACACTCCCGGTGTGCTTGTGCCTAAGTACAAGATGCAGGAAGGTATGCTTGCATTCAGCGAAGGGGCACTGACCGATGCCGATGTGCTCATCTATGTGACCGATGTGGTGGAAGACCCCACCAAGAATGCCGACTTCCTGGCTAAGGTGGCCAAGGAGAAAGTACCCGTACTGCTGGTTATCAACAAGATAGACCTTGTAAAAAGTCAGGACGAGCTTGAACAGCTTGTGGCCCGCTGGAAGGAAATTCTGCCTAACGCTGAAGTATTCCCCACCTCGGCCAAGGAGCACTTCAATGTGCAGAACCTGATGAACCGCATTGTGGAACTGATCCCCGTGGGCCAGGCCTACTTCGGTAAGGATGCCCTCACCGACAAGCCTGCCCGATTCTTCGTCACCGAAATTATCCGTGAGAAGATTCTTACCAACTATGATAAGGAAATCCCCTACTCCGCCGAGGTAATCGTTGAGAAATTCGAGGAGAAAGAGAACTCCATTCACATCATGGCCGTGGTGTATGTTGAACGCGAATCGCAGAAAGGTATCATCATCGGTAAGGGCGGCTCAATGCTCAAGAAGGTCGGTACCGAGGCCCGCAAGGACATCGAGAAGTTCTTCGACAAGAGCGTGTTCCTCGAATTGTTCGTGAAAGTTGAGCCCAACTGGCGCAACCGCGAGAATAAACTCCGCCAGTTCGGATATATTGAATAATAATTGACAATACGTCATCTTGCCAAATTGACAATATGTCAAAATGACAAATTGACACAACATAAATAAATAAGAAATGGGACAATTAGTAGCTATAGTGGGCCGTCCTAACGTTGGAAAATCCACCCTTTTCAACCGCCTGACGCAGAGCCGCACGGCCATCGTGGACCCCACTGCAGGAACTACACGCGACCGCCAGTACGGAAAAGTGGACTGGAACGGCAAAGAATTTTCTATCGTCGACACCGGCGGCTGGGTGGTTAACAGTGAAGACGTATTCGAATCGGAAATCAATAAGCAGGTTGAGCTTGCCATTGAGCAAGCTGACGAAATCCTTTTTGTGGTGGACGCTATGAACGGCGTCACCGACCTGGACGACCATGTGGCTGAAATTCTGCGCAAATCGCGCAAACCGGTTATTCTCGTAGCCAATAAGGTCGACTCCAATGAGTGGATTTACAATGTGCCCGAGTTCTACTCTCTTGGGCTTGGCGAACCTTACCCCGTGTCGGCTGTCAACGGCTACGGCACCGGCGACCTTCTGGACGAAATGGTGAAAAAACTCCCCGAGAAGGAGGATGAAGAGGGCGAGCAGCTCGAAGACATCGCCAAATTCGCTATCGTTGGCCGTCCTAACGCCGGGAAGTCGTCGCTCATCAATGCCTTTATCGGCGAAGAGCGCAACATCGTGACCGACATCGCCGGTACAACCCGCGATTCTATCTATACCCGCTATTCGAAGTTCGGCTTCGATTTCTACCTGGTGGACACCGCCGGTATCCGCAAGAAAAACAAGGTTAACGAGGATATCGAATATTATTCGGTTATACGCTCCATCCGTGCCATCGAGGCTTCGGACGTGTGCATCCTGATGATCGACGCTACCCGCGGCATCGAAACGCAGGACGTGAACATCTTCTCGCTCATCCAGCGCAATAAGAAGGGTCTGGTGGTAGTTGTGAACAAGTGGGACCTTGTGGAGGATAAGTCCACCGCAGCCATCAAGCACTATGAGGCCGCTATCCGCGAGCGCCTTGCGCCGTTCACCGACTTCCCTATCATCTTCACGTCGGCCCTGACCAAGCAGCGCATCTTCAAAGTGCTGGAAACAGCCGTGAAGGTGTACGAGAACCGTAAGCGCACCGTGCCCACATCGCAGCTCAACACCGTGCTGCAGGAGGACATCGCGGCTTATCCCCCACCAAGCAACAAGGGTAAGTTCATCAAAATCAAGTATATAACAATGCTCAAGGGAGCGCAGGTGCCCACATTCATCTTCTTCTGTAATCTGCCTCAGTGGGTGAAGGAGCCCTACCGCCGCTATCTCGAAAACAAGATCCGCGAACACTGGGACTTCAACGGCACCCCCATCAACGTGTTCATGCGCGAAAAGTAACCCTTAAGCGAAAAATATCAGAGCCCTCAGAGTAATCCGAGGGCTCTTTTTGCATACCACCGAATATTCATTCGGTGGTTTGGACGGTTTTCATTCCGTGGTTTGGACGGTTTTTGTTCCGTGATTTGGACGGTTTCTGTTCCGTGGTTTGGACGGGTTATTCTTCGAGGAGGTCGGGGCGGAGTCGGCGGGTGCGTTCGAGGGCTTGCTCGTGGCGCCAGGCGTCGATTTTGGCCTGGTGTCCTGACAGGAGGATTTCGGGTACTTTCCAGCCGTTGTACTCTGCGGGGCGGGTGTAGATTGGGGGTTCGAGGAGGTTGTCCTGGAAGGAGTCGGTGAGTGCGCTTTCGAGGTCGCCGATTGCTCCGGGCAGGAGGCGCACCAATGCGTCGGTGATGATAGCGGCGGGCATTTCACCGCCTGTAAGCACGAAGTCGCCTATCGAGATTTCGCGTGTGATGAGGTGCTCGCGGATACGATAGTCAATGCCTTTATAATGGCCGCAGAGGATTATGATGTTGTCCATCAGCGACATAGTGTTGGCCATTTTCTGGTTGAAGACTTCGCCGTCGGGTGCGGTGAAGATTACTTCGTCGTAGTGGCGTTCGGCTTTGAGGGCGCTGATGCATCGGTCGACGGGTTCGATCTGTATAACCATACCGGCATCTC
>JAAVGX010000060.1 GCA_014800065.1 Bacteroidales bacterium
CTTCTTCTCTCCCGAGCGTCACCACTCGAAACTTGCAAGTCGCTCTGGGGTTCGTCGGCAACTACGTCCCGTATGGACTTTCACCACAGATGTATGACATGCCCGTCATACTAAAAAAACAGCGTCGCAGGTAAAATTGCGACGCTGTTGTCTTATAGCTGAATTGGTGATTACCAGATTACCACACGGTCGGCGGTGGGCATGAACATGGCATCGCCTTCAGCAATGTCGAATGCCTTATAGAAGGGTTCGAGGTTGCGGAGGGTAGCATTTACACGCCACTTACCCAGTGAGTGGGGATCGGATTCGGTGCGCTGGAGTATTTCAGCATCGCGGATGTTGCCGGCCCACACGTTGGCATAGCCAAGGTAGAAACGCTGGTCGGGAGTAAATCCACCAACCACTTCTCCTTCTGAGCCGTTGAGCGAGTTATGGTAAGCGGTGTAGGCAACGCGAAGACCACCCTGGTCAGCGATATTTTCGCCGAGGGTCAGTTTGCCGTTGGCAAAGGTACCGGGAGCTACTTCCACCTTATTGAACTGCTCTACCAGCTTGTTGGCCAGTTCCTCGAATGCTTCAGCATCGGCGGCAGTCCACCAGTCGGCCATATTACCGTCCTTATCGAACTGACGACCCTGGTCATCGAAGCCGTGAGTCATTTCATGACCGATTACCACACCGATTGCACCGTAGTTTACGGCATCGTCGGCTTCCGGATCGAAGAAAGGAGCCTGAAGTATACCGGCGGGGAAGCAGATTTCGTTGGTGGTGGGGTTATAGTAAGCGTTTACTGTCTGAGGCGACATGAACCAGCGGTTGCGGTCAACGGGTTTACCGTAGTCAGCATTATTAAATTCGGTGTTGAACACGATAGCCTTCTTCATGTTTTCCCAATAGGATTCCTTGGGGTCGATTGTCAGGTTGGTGTAATCACGCCACTGGTCGGGATAGCCGATTTTCACTGTGAAAGCAGCCAGTTTTTCAAGAGCCTTAGCCTTAGTGGTATCGCTCATCCAAGTGAGATTTTCGATATGCTGGCCAAGAGCAGTCTGAAGATTGCCAACCAATGCTTCCATCTTTTCCTTGGAAGATTCAGGGAAGTACTTTGCCACATAGAGCTGACCGAGTGCTTCGCCGAGAACACCGTTGGGCACTGCCAGAGCACGTTTCCAGCGAGGCTGCTGTTCTTCCACACCCGACATCACCTTGCGAAGCTCGAACTTGGCGTTGGTGAAGTCATCGCTCAGGTAATTGGCTGCCGATGAAACATACGAAGCTGTCATATAGTCGCGAAGAACGTCCAGCGATTCAGTTGCAAGAGCATTGGCAACTTCCTCATAGTAAGCAGGATTATCAACGATTACAGTATCCACATCGAGGTTCTGGGCCTTGAAGTAATCAGCCAGGCCGATAGCGGGGAATTGCTGATCGAGCTCTGCCACTGAGCGAGGATTGTACTGCGCAGGAATATCGCGCTGCTGGGTGCGGGTGAGATGCTTTTTGGCAAGGCGGGTTTCGATAGCCATCACATTGTTGGTCATGCGAGCAGCCTCCTCTTCGTTATATCCGATAAGTTTGCCAAGGGTGGTAAGATAGGTGCGGTAAGCTGCACGAATAGCTTCGTTGCGATCGGAATCAACTGTGTAATAATCACGGTCGCCGAGACCAAGACCGCCCTGGCCCCAGTACATTGTGTTCATGCTGGCATTAGCCAAGTCGGCTTCAACACCGGTTCCGAAGAAAGTGCCGAGTCCGGGCAAAGTAGCCATCAGCTTCACGATATCCTCGCGATTTGCAGCATTGATAGTGGCGAGGTCAGCCTTCAGCGGAGCGGCTCCCTCGGCGTTGAGGCGTGCGCTGTCCATACCGAGAGCATACAGGTCGCCAACCTTCTGTGCGTTGGACCCGAAAGCTTCCTGAGCGGGATTGATCGAGAGCACGATGTCGCGAACCTGCTCGCGATTCTTTTCGCCGAGCTCATCGAAAGTGCCGAAACGTGAATACTCGGGCTTAAGAGGATGTGCCTGCATCCAGCCGCCGCATGCGTAGGCATAGAAATCATCCTTCGCATTGGCTGTGGTGTCGATTGCGGAAGCTATTCCTTCCACGGAACCGGTGGCCTTATGACCACAGGCTCCCAACATCGACGCCATTCCCACTGCACTCAGCAGCAGAATTGAGTTCTTAAAATTCATATTATCTATATTTAATATATTGTGTTCAATCATCGTATGAATCTAATTCAGCTTGAGCCAATTCCCAGTCGCTCATCGCATTCTCCATAGCCTTTACGGCTTCGGCGTGGCGTGTATAAAGCTCAGGATCGGTGGCTCCGTTTGCAAGTTCTGTTTCGATTTCCTTCACGGCCTCTTCCTTCAGGGCCACACGTTCTTCGCATTCCTCAACCTTCTTGCGCGCACGGCGTATAGCCTTGTCGCGTTCGCGTTGCTCTGCATAGGAAAGCTGTCGGTTCTGAGGAGACTCGGCCTCCCCCGGAGTCGGTTTTCCTCCGGTCGGTTTCACCACGGGTGCCTTGGGGGCTTCTGCTACGTTTTTACGCTCAAGTTCCTGCAAAGATGCAATTTTTTTCTTCTCCAGGAATTCGTAAATTCCACCGAGGCACTCGCGCACCTCACCACCGCCGAACTCGTAAACCTTCTCCACCAGTCCATCAAGAAATTCGCGGTCGTGGCTTACAACGATCACCGTACCGTTGAAGTCCTTGATTGCCTGCTTCAGAATATCTTTGGTCCGCATATCAAGGTGGTTGGTAGGTTCGTCAAGAATGAGAAGATTCACCGGCTCAAGGAGCAGTTTAATCATGGCCAGACGCGTTTTCTCGCCTCCCGACAACACCTTCACTTTCTTATCGGAAGCCTCCCCGCCGAACATAAATGCACCGAGGATATCGCGGATTTTGGTGCGGATATCGCCAACGGCTACCCGGTCGATGGTGTCGAATACTGTCAATTCAGGGTCCAGTAGTTGGGCCTGATTCTGCGCGAAATAGCCTATCTTCACATTATGTCCCACTCGAAGGGAACCGGTGTAGGGAATCTCGCCCATGATACACTTCACCAACGTGGATTTACCCTCACCGTTCTTGCCCACAAAAGCAACCTTTTCGCCTCGGCGGAGGGTGAATGTGGCATGGTCGAAAACCTGATGCTCGCCGTAAGCCTTTCCCACGTTGTCAAGAATCAGAGGAAAGTCGCCCGAACGAGGCGCGGGAGCGAATTTCAAACTCAGATGTGAGTTGTCAACCTCGTCAACCTCTATACGCTCAATCTTGGCCAGTTGCTTGATGCGGCTCTGAACCTGCACCGACTTGGTGGCCTTATAGCGGAAACGTTCTATGAAATCCTCGGTCTCGGCAATCTGCTTCTGCTGATTTGCGTAGGCTCGCATCTGCTGCTCAAGGCGTTCTTGCCGAAGCTCTACATATTTGGAATAGTTTACGGAGTAATCATAGATCTTACCCAGCGATATCTCGATGGTGCGATTGGTCACATTGTCGATAAAGGCGCGGTCGTGGCTCACAAGCACTACGGCCTTGGCCTTGGACACCAAAAAGTTCTCCAACCACTGTATGGACTCTATGTCGAGGTGGTTGGTGGGCTCGTCAAGCAACAGCACATCCGGATTCTTGAGCAACATTTTCGCAAGTTCGATGCGCATACGCCATCCGCCCGAGAACTCGCTCGTAGGCCGATTGAAATCGCTGCGCACAAAACCAAGACCGAGCAACGTCTTCTCCATCTCAGCTTCATAATTCTCCGAAGCCTCTAAAGCTATCTGTTCCGATAGAGTGGATGTCTGCTCAATAAGCTTATGGTATTCGTCCGAATCATAGTCGGTGCGCGAGGCAAGCTCGGCCGAAAGACTGTCAAGACGCGAATGCATCTCCTTGATGTGCGAAAATACAGTGCGAACTTCCTCTATCACGCTGTTGGTATCCTTCAGCACCATCTCCTGGGGCAAATAGGCTATAGTCACATCATTTGGCACGGAAACACTACCCGAGGTGGGGCTCTGAAGCCCGGCTATCACCTTGAGCATGGTCGACTTTCCTGCCCCGTTCTTCCCAACAAGCGCTATCTTATCCTTAGGATTGATTACATAGTTTATGTTGTCGAAAAGGGTCTTGGCCGTAAATTCTACCGATAGGTTATTGACTGATATCATTTTGATTGTACCTTGGGATTTGCCGTAACGGCATGCAAAATTACTAATTTTTTGTGAATCAACAACCAATTTTATAGCCTAATTCGTTACGTATCCCGTTTTTATACTTCACTGTTCAGTGCCCTTTGAGCTTTGTTTTTTTATTTTCAGAATAATTTTTGTAATTTTGTGCCAAATTAGTAATATCCTTTGCAATGAAAGATCTTCCCCAGAAATATGACCCCTCCGAAGTGGAGGAACGTTGGTACGCCTATTGGATGGAGCACAAGCTTTTCCGTAGCACTCCCGATGCTCGTGAACCCTATACTATCGTGATTCCTCCGCCAAACGTAACCGGTGTGCTCCACATGGGACACATGCTCAACAACACCATTCAGGACATTCTGGTGCGTCGGGCTCGTATGCAAGGGAAAAACGCGCTTTGGGTACCCGGAACAGACCACGCTTCGATTTCTACCGAAACTAAGGTGATTGCAAAACTCGCTGCAGAAGGTATCAAAAAAACCGACCTTACTCGCGAGGAATTCCTTAAACACGCGTGGGAATGGACAGAAAAACACGGTGGCATTATCCTGAAGCAGCTCCGCAAATTGGGTGCTTCCTGCGATTGGGACCGCACTGCATTCACTATGGATGAAAGCCGCTCGGAAGCTGTTACCAAAGTTTTTGTGGACCTGTACGAAAAGGGCCTTATTTATCGCGGACTCAGAATGGTAAACTGGGACCCCCAGAACCGTACCGCAATTTCCGACGACGAAGTTTTCTTCGAAGAAGAACAATCCAAACTTTACTACCTCAAATACTATCTGGCCGAAGAACCCGAGCACCTCGATATCACCGATGAATGTGTGGTGCACACCGACGATAAAGGACGTCACTATGCCGTGGTTGCAACAACTCGCCCTGAAACTATCATGGGCGACACCGCTATGTGCATCAACCCCAAGGACCCCAAGAACACATGGCTTAAAGGACAGAAGGTAATCGTTCCCCTGGTCGGCCGCGTTATCCCCGTTATCGAAGACCGATACGTGGAAATCGACTTCGGTACGGGCTGCCTCAAGGTTACCCCCGCTCACGATAAAAACGACTACGAACTCGGCCAACGTCATAACCTCGAAACCATCGATATCTTCAACGAAGACGGTTCGGTCAACGAAGTGGCAGGTATGTATGTGGGTATGGACCGCTTCGACGTGCGCAAGGCAATCGCCGACGACCTCAAAACCGCAGGACTCATGGAAAAGGTTGAGGACTACGTTAATAAGGTGGGTCTGTCCGAACGCACGAAGGTGGCAATCGAACCTCGTCTGTCACTCCAATGGTTCGTCAAAATGAAGCACTTCGCTGATATGTCGCTCTCTCCTGTGATGGACGACATCATCCGCTTCGTGCCCGAGAAATACAAAAACACATACCGCATCTGGCTCGAAAACATCAAAGACTGGTGCATCAGCCGCCAACTCTGGTGGGGTCACCGAATTCCCGCTTATTTCTACGACAACGGAACCGGTGAGGAAGCTTTCGTGGTGGCAAAATCCGAGGACGAAGCCCTCGAAAAAGCTAAAGCCGCTACCGGCAACGAAAACATGACCAAAGACGACCTCACTCAGGACCCCGGTGCGCTCGACACATGGTTCTCCTCCTGGTTGTGGCCTATTACCCTCTTCGACGGTATTAACAATCCCGGTAACGAAGAAATAAACTATTACTACCCCACTGCTACCCTCGTTACGGGTCCCGACATCATATTCTTCTGGGTGGCACGCATGATTATGGCCGGATATGAGTATGTGGGCCAGCAGCCTTTTAATAATGTGTACTTCACCGGTATTGTCCGCGATTCCATCGGTCGCAAGATGTCGAAGAGCCTCGGCAACTCTCCCGACCCGCTGGATCTCATCCGCGACTTCGGTGCCGACGGGGTGCGCATGGGTCTCATGCTCGCAGCTCCTGCAGGAAACGACATTATGTACGACGACAAGCTCGTGGAACAAGGCCGTAATTTCTGCAACAAAATATGGAACTCTTTCCGCCTCATCGAAGGATGGAACGTTGATAGCACCATCGAACAGCCGCAGCTCTCTGACCTCGCGTTCCGATGGTTCAGCTCAAAGCTCAGCAAAACTATCGAAGAAGTGGAAGACCTCTTCGGAAAATATCGTATCAGCGAGGCTCTGATGGCGGTTTATCGTCTATTCCGCGACGACTACTCTTCCCTCTACCTGGAAATGATCAAGCCAGCTTACGGCTCGCCAATCGATGCCAAATCCATCGCCCAGGCTCGCGAATTCCTCGATTCCCTCCTTCGTCTGCTCCACCCCTTCATGCCTTTCATCACCGAAGAGCTCTGGCAGCATCTGGCCGAACGCCGCGAAGGCGAATCAATCATGTACGCCTCAATGCCTCTGGCCGGCAAAATCGACCAACAGCTGCTGGACGACATGGACTTCGCGCAAGAAGTAGTAAACGGTGCCCGTGGAGTGCGCGCACGCAAAAACATACCGCAACGCGAACAGATTCGTCTGCTCGTAATGGGGACTATGCCCGAATCAATTACACCGATGGTGGCAAAACTCGCAGGTGTGGAAAGCATCGAAATGAATGCCGCCAAGGACCCCGCGGCGAACTCGTTCATGGTTGGTACTCTTGAATTCAACATCCCGCAGAGTCAGAACATCGATGTCGAAGCCGAACGCGCCCGACTCGAAAAAGACCTCGCTTACTACGAAGGATTCCGCGATTCAATCAACAAAAAACTCTCCAACGAACGATTCGTATCCAAGGCTCCCGAAGCTGTGGTGAATGTTGAGCGCAAAAAACTCGCCGATGTAGAGTCCAAACTCGCTACAATAAAAGCCTCCCTCGCTGCCCTCAACTAAACAACAAAGCTGAAGCACCACAAAAAGGATGCTCATTCCGAGCATCCTTTTTGTTCGTCAAAGCGTCAAATCGTCAAAGCGTCAAATCGTCATTTCGTCAATTTGTCAATTTGTCAAATTGTCAAATCCCACAAAAACGTTATTGTGTGTTAAATATTTGGATTCTTTCTCAAATTGCACTATCTTTGTACCGCAATTCTAAGGCGATTTAGTGTAGTGGCCTAGCACGCCACCCTCTCACGGTGGAGACCTGGGTTCGATTCCCAGATTCGCTACTCTCAAGGCAACCTTCACGGTTGCCTTTTGCTTTACTCGATTCTCTCTCCAATGGTACGAAAAATTATTCATATTGACATGGACGCGTTCTACGCCTCGGTAGAACAACGCGATAATCCCGACCTCCGTGGGCGACCTCTCGCCGTTGGCCAGGCCGACGGGCGTGGTGTGGTTGCTGCTGCAAGCTACGAAGCTCGTCGCTTCGGGGTTCGTAGCGCTATGTCTTCGTCCAAAGCAAAGAAACTTTGCCCGGAGCTCGTTTTCGTGGATTGCAGATTCGATGCCTATAAAGCCGTTTCTGCGCAGATTCATCAGATTTTTCACGAATATACCGACATTATTGAGCCTATTTCGCTCGATGAAGCTTTCCTTGACGTTACCGACAATCACGCAGGTATCGAATTGGGACTCGACATTGCAAAGGAAATCAAGCGGAAAATTCGCGAGCAATTAGGCTTAATTGCCTCTGCAGGTGTGTCATACAACAAATTTCTGGCTAAAATCGCCTCCGACTATCGCAAGCCCGACGGCCTTTGCGTAATTCCTCCTCACAGAGCGGTGGAGTTTATATCCAAAATGCCCGTTGAAAGCTTCTGGGGAGTCGGACCGGTCACTGCGTCAAGGATGCACTCGCTTGGAATTTACACCGGTGCCGATCTCGCCCGTCTCACCCTCCCGGAGCTGCGGTTGCATTTCGGAAAAGCCGGCGTCCTGTTCTACAACTTCGCTCGCGGGGTCGACGACAGACCCGTAGAGAGTCAGCGTCTCCGCAAATCCATTGGTTGCGAAACTACCTTGGAGAAAGACATTTCTTCACCCTACGAAATTGCAAAACTCATTGAAAATCTGGCCGATGAACTATACTCCCGCGTCAGTGCAAAAGATTTCCACGGCCCCACACTCACCCTGAAAGTGCGATACAGCGATTTCACACAGTGCACTCGCTCAGTCAGCACCTTACCCGATAACCCCACGGCAGCTACATTCGCTCAGGTGGGTAAAGAACTTTGGGAAAAGACTGAAAGCACCAAGGAAATTCGCCTGATGGGACTCACTCTATCACGCCCGGTGAAAGAACCCGATACCCGCCAGCTACTGCTGGACTTCGAATAGTTGCACAGCTCGAAGATTTTCAGTAAATTTGTATTTGCTCTACACTCTTACCTCTACAATTACGTATACAATGTCTACACAGAATATCATCATAAAAGGTGCTCGCGTCAATAATCTCAAAAATATCGACGTCGAAATTCCTCGCAACGAATTTGTCGTTATTACAGGCCTTTCGGGCTCCGGTAAATCCTCTTTGGCCTTCGACACCCTTTATGCCGAAGGGCGGCGCCGCTACGTCGAAAGCCTTTCTTCATACGCCCGTCAGTTTTTGGGAAAGATGCGCAAACCCGAATGTGACTTCATCAAAGGGCTTCCGCCGGCTATCGCTATCGAGCAGAAAGTCAACACTCGGAATCCGCGTTCAACCGTGGGCACCTCAACTGAAATATACGACTACATGCGTATGCTCTTCGGTCGCATCGGCCACACATTTTCACCTGTGAGTGGTGTCGAAGTCAAGAAGCACACCGTTGAAGATGTCATCGCTTTGGCTAAAAGCTATCCCGAAGGCACCCGTATTGCCATCGTAGCTCCTTTTAAGCTCCCCGAAGGGCGAGACCTCCCTACCCAGTTCGAGATTTACTCAAAGGAGGGATACACGCGAGTGGTTACCGCCGACAATTCTTTCATGGATTTCGGCGACTTCCTGGTTAATTCAAACAAGAATACTCCCCTGCCCGACCTCCTCATCGACCGACTGGCCGTGGCTCATTCGGGCGACGAACTCTCGCGTCTGGCCGAATCGGTCGAAACGGCTTTCTTTGAAGGTCACGATGAGTGCGCGGTACTGGTATGGGAAAATGATGGCTCGGTGAGCCGACACATTTTCTCAAAACGATTCGAAGCCGACGGCATTACTTTTATCGAACCCACCGAGCAGACCTTCAATTTCAACAATCCCGTGGGTGCTTGTCCCGTCTGCGAGGGATTCGGTAAAACGCTCGACATATCCGAAGACCTCGCGGTTCCGAATCAATTCCTTTCGTTCTACGACGATGCCGTGGCTTGCTGGCGCGGAGTCGTGTCGTCGGAATGGAAGCGACGTTTCATGGTTAAGGCCGGCGATTCTTTCCCGGTGCACAAGCCTTATAACGAGCTCACAGACAAGCAGCGCCGCTTACTTTGGGAAGGCGACAAATCGCGTGGTATCGAAGGCATCATGGACTATTTCGATTGGGTTTCCTCCCAGCGTCAGAAAATTGAATATCGTATGATTCTGGCTCACTACCGCGGCAAAACTACCTGCCACCGTTGCCACGGCACACGCCTCCGCCCCGAAGCTTCCTACATAAAAGTTGGTGGAAAAAGTATCACCGACCTCGTCAGTATGCCTATCGACAAACTCAGCGATTGGTTCGAAAATATCGACCTGTCCGAACGCGACGCCAGAATTGCCGAACGACTGCTCATAGAAATTCGCAAACGACTCAACTTCCTCAAGCAGGTAGGACTCAGCTACCTCACCCTCGACCGCCTCAGCAACAGCCTCTCCGGTGGAGAAAGCCAGCGTATCAACCTCGCAACATCACTCGGCAGTAGCCTGATGGGCTCGCTTTACATCCTCGATGAACCTTCTATCGGCCTCCACTCCCGCGATACCGACAGACTGATTTCCGTGCTCCGCAACCTTCAGGAATTAGGCAACACGGTGGTTGTGGTTGAGCACGATGAGGACATCATGAAGCATGCCGACCGTATTATCGACGTCGGCCCCGCTGCAGGTATTCACGGCGGAGAAATAGTTTACCAAGGTGCACCCGACGGGCTCAAAGATGCCCAAAACAGCTACACCATGAAGTACCTCACCGGTGCGCTCTCTATCCCCGTACCCACTTCTCGCCGTAAATGGCGCGACTCTATCACAGTACACAAAGCCACCGAACACAACCTCAAAGGAATCGATGCCACATTCCCCCTCGGCGTAATGACTGTGGTGACGGGCGTAAGCGGTTCAGGCAAATCCACACTCGTTCGAGATGTTTTCTATCGAGCTATGGCTCGCAAAGTATTCGGCGAAGGCGATGCGCCCGGCAAATTCAAAAGCCTCTCCGGTAGCATTGCTCGGATAAATGACATCGTTTTCGTTGACCAAAACCCCATCGGTAAATCAACTCGTTCCAACCCCGCAACATACCTCAAGGCATACGAGGAAATTCGTGTTCTCATGGCCTCTCAACAGCTTGCAAAACAAATGGATATGCCCGCATCTTACTTCTCTTTCAACGTGGAAGGCGGGCGCTGCGAAGCATGCAAAGGCGAAGGCCAGATTACCATCGAAATGCAATTCCTCGCCGACGTTACAATAGAATGCGAAGAATGTCATGGCAAACGATTCAAACGCGACGTCCTCGAAGTGGAATACCGTGGTAAAAATATTTCCGACATTCTCAACATGAGCGTCGACGAAGCTATAGAATTCTTCGGACAAGCCGACGGTGTAACCGAAAAACGTATCGTTGAACGACTCAAGCCCCTCCAGGAAGTCGGTTTGGGATACATTCACCTCGGACAAAACTCTTCAACACTCTCCGGCGGCGAAAACCAGCGTGTAAAACTCGCATACTTCCTTAGCCAAACCAACCAGCTCTCCACTCTGTTCATATTCGATGAACCTACCACCGGACTTCACTTTCACGACATAAACCTGCTCCTGAAAGCATTCAACCGGCTCATTGAAATGGGACACACTGTCCTCATCATCGAGCATAACATGGACGTAATCAAATGCGCCGACCACATCATCGACATCGGTCCCGAAGGAGGAGAAGCCGGCGGACAAATCGTAGCAACGGGAACACCCGAGGAAATCGCCCAAAACCCCAACAGCTACACCGGCAAATACCTCAAAGAAAAACTATAACCTCCTCAGCACCATCGCGTAGCAAATGAATAGAAGGAGCCCTCCAAGCTCCTTCTTTTCATTTTCTAAAGTGACGACATCTCCTCCCCCCTGCTAACCGGCAAAGGCCCCCGCCGCCAAAGCGACGAAAATAGCGGCTTAATCGAACCCAATAGAATTAACGACGAAATCGAAGATATCGATGTCATTTACAGGCAGGTGTGCCTCAATCAGAACCGCGCTCTTGTAATCGGCGCTATACTTCAAGCCGGCTATTGCATAGAATTGTTCGCCCTCTTTCTCATATGTCATGGTGTAGATCGTCACATCACATCCATCTTGCTTAAAATTAGCAAATTTGGAGTCCGTAGCATCATATTTATATGCTAATCTGATCCTGCTGTCCCCTACTCGGGTATCGGCAGCCAACGGCAACACATTACACATATAAATGAAAACGTCTTCGAGGTTTGTAACCCACTCATACGACTCATCCTGATAGTAATAACATCCCTCAGGCACATCAAAACTGAAAAAGAAGGTCTTGATTCGTTCATTAACCTCGATAGTGCTGGCAGATGAATCCACATCTTCCGTAGTTCCTTCAAGGTTCGAACCTCTAAGTTCTTTATAGTAATTCCGCAACTCTGCCGCATTTATAACCATATCGGCAATACATGTGAGAGCCACAAGAACTGTAGCCACCAAAGCAAACTTCGAGCAAACCCGCCTACCGGATGTAAGTGATTTCACCTGATTCGATTTGCTAAGGAATATCCACCATAATGCTCCCCAACCCAACGCTACAAGAAAAGCAAGAATTTGAAATATTGCTGATACATGAGCATGGTCCCCGAAGATGAAGACTATCGAAAGAATCAGATACATAACGATGCAATATCGTGCAGCTGATAACGCATCCGCTTCATGACGGGCAAACATTTTCCAATCCTTTAAAGCGGTGACTGTCATTGCAATACCACCAACAATGAATGCCCATTTAAATTTGACCATGGAGTCACAAAGAACCAAATGAAGACCAAGTAGAAATGCAAGAAGGCCTCCGAGGCACAGCAAAATCAAGAACAATTTGAGCCAACCTTTTGGCCCGGTTTCAGGTTTAGACATTAAATCTTTTTATATAATTCAACATTTCAGTATATGCGTTTTGAGGGTTTAGCCACACTACATCAGGGTCTTTTTTGAGCCAGGTGAGTTGCTTTTTGGCGTAAACTCTGGTATTTTTTTGAATCCGAGCCACTGCCGTTTCGAGGTTCCACTCACCATCGAAATATGCTCGCAATTCCTTGTAACCCACAGTATTTAGTGAATTTAATGGTCCGCGGGTCAATGCAGCTTCAGCCTCGTGGAGCAAGCCATGCTCCATCATCTGCTCCACCCTGCGATTGATACGTTCAAACAGCGCTTCGCGCGGCCAATCTATTGCGAATTTCACAATATCGAAATCGCGTTTTGCAATGCTGCCGGTACGCAAAGTGGAATATGGAACACCGGCCTCCAGACATATCTCCACACCATGCACCACACGGCGCGTATTGTTGTGGTCAACCAGTTCCCAATAATCAGGGTCAAGGATTTTCAGTTGAGCCAGCACACCTTCAAGTCCTTGGTCAGCCAACATCCTCAGCACATAATCTCGGGTTGAATCGGAGATTGTGGGCATCCGGTCAATCCCCTTCACAACTGCATCAACGTACATCATCGATCCCCCGCACA
>JAAVGX010000061.1 GCA_014800065.1 Bacteroidales bacterium
CGAAGGCATAGATGATCGCGTGCTCCCATTTGCGCAAGCGCCGGCCTATGTATGCCTCGAATGGGCGACATAGGTCGGGGACGTAGCGGTAGCGCTGCTTGGGAGTTTGCTGTATGCGTGCTTTCATAGTTAGTCCGAGCTGAAGCTCGGTGCCAAAGACAAAGTACCGCTTGCGCGGTGTTGCTTTTGCGGGGCGCTTTGCGCTTTTTGGCGTTGGTGACATCGCTGAGCGATGTCCGTACATTTATTTTGTTGATTAATATTTATTTGGAGGCAAAGTTACGGTGGGGATTTGGGGAATTATCGTGTGATTTGCGCAATTTGCCTTTTCTCACGACATTTTCTCGTGGCTCATTGGTTTTTGATTTGGCGTAGGATTTGGCGATTCCAGCTACGGCGTTGAGGGTCGAAGAACCAGCCCCATTTTGTGAAATAGCGGAACAGGTTTACCATGTGGATGGTGAGGGGGCGGAGTTTGTAATATGATTCTTCGCGGTGTTTGTGGACTACGCTGACTTCAGGCCAGTAGAGTGTGCGGTTTTTTTCGTGGATGCGGCGCGAGAGGTCTACGTCTTCCCCATACAGGAAAAACCGTTCGTCGAATATGCCGACTTCCCGGAGGGCATCCACGCGCATGAACATGAAGCTACCCTGATGCTGCGGGAGGTTCATGGTTTGATTTCGCCCGGCTTCATGAACGAGATAGCGATGGTTTATTCTTTTGACCCAAGATTCGGGGAGGAAACGCCGGGTTAGCAGGTCGAAAGGTGTTGGAAGCAGGCGGCAGGTGTACTGCGGCCGTCCGTCGGGGTAGAAAATTGCGGGTTGGAGCGTTCCGACATCCGGGTTGTTATCCATGAAGCGAATTATTTTTTCGAGGATGTCGGGGTTGAAACTCACGTCGGAGTTAAGTACTAAGTGGTAGCGTTGGTTTTGGGCTAAAGATTGGCGCAGAGCGATGTTGTGAGCGCGTCCGTAGCCCGTGTTGGGGTTGGGTATGTATGTAACCTTCGGAGTTGCATCGCAGAGGTTGCGAATGGCGGGCAGTCTGCTGTTGTCAATCACCACGATAGAGTCCACAACGGGCGATTCAAGCGAGCGGAAACATTCCCGGAGCTCGTCCACGTCGGTGTTGTATGTGACGATTGATACAGTGAGCATATAGTTTTGCTTAATGTCCGGATTGGATCAGTCCTGATCTTCTTTTCGATTGTAGACTTTCCGAACTTTAAATCTGTGCCAGATGAAGAATGCGATAGCAACGATTGCAACGATGCAGGCCGCAAGGATTATGAGCAGAAACTTCATCATGATTTTTTTGATTCTTTAATTTCGTCGTCGAATTTTTCGAAAACGGAGTGTTTGGAGATGAATTCGGGAACGGTTCTTTTCATCAACCTTACCATATCGGGGATGTCGACTTTTTTGGACAGAGTGTTGAGTTCGTCGACAACCTTGGCGGCATCGGAGTAGACGTAGTCGCGCACTTTGGCAACGAAAATGCGGTCGTGCGTGGTGGGAATTGTGTTCTCCTTGGTGGCGAGTACTTCTTCGTAGAGCTTTTCGCCCGGACGCAGACCGGTGTATTCGATTTTGATGTCCTTGTCGACCTCATAACCGGCGAGGTTAATCATACGTTTGGCCAAATCGCTGATTTTGATGGGCGTACCCATGTCGAACACGAAAATTTCGGTACCTTGAGCCATCGTTGCAGCTTCCATCACCAGGCGACAGGCTTCGGGGATTGTCATGAAGAAACGACGGATATCGGGGTGAGTGACGGTAACCGGACCTCCATTTTCAATCTGAGCCGAGAAGCGAGGAATCACGGAGCCATTTGAGCCCAGCACGTTGCCGAAACGTGTGGTGACGAAGGTCGTCTTGCCGGGCACGAAGCCTTTTTCGATAGCGAGGCCAAGCGATTGGACGTATATTTCGGCCAGTCGTTTGGTGCAACCCATGATGTTGGTTGGGTTTACGGCTTTGTCGGTGGATACCATTACCATTCGCTCAACGCCGTACTGCACGCACATGTCGGCCACTTGTCTTGAGCCTACCACGTTGACGCGCACAGCCTCGCAGGGATTTTCTTCCATCAGAGGTACATGCTTGTAAGCAGCTGCATGGAACACGATTTGCGGGTTGAAGCGACTGAAAACGTAGTGCAGACGTTCAATCTGACGTACGTCGCCGATTACGGGAGTGAATTTGAGATCGGGGAAGTTGTCTTCGAATTCGAGGCGAACGTTGTGCAGGGGTGTTTCGGCGTTGTCGAACATGATGAGTTCTTTCACGCCCAGTCCGGCTAATTGTCGGCAAAGTTCTGAGCCGATAGAGCCCGCAGCGCCCGTAACCAAGACTGTTTTGCCTTGGAAGTTCTCGCGTATCTCAGACATTGAGATTTTGATTTCGGAGCGTCCGAGGAGGTCTTCGATTTTGACTTTACGAATACCGGCGTTGTTGATTTTTCCATCAGTCATTTCGTCGATACCGGGAGCCACATACATTTTCATGCCCACTTGCTGGCAGAATTCGATCAGGCGGTTTTTCTCCTGACGGACGTCGTTGTGGTATGGGAAAAGAATACCGCCCACGAGCTCTTTTTCCATGAGCTTCTGAAGGCTGTTTTTGTTTTCGAAGTAGAAAACGGGGAGTCCGGCCAGAAGTTTGTCCTTATTTTCGCGACCGTGAGTGATGAAGCCGATAACCTCATAGTGGGAGGAGTTTTTGAGACGAGTTTCTACAGAAACGGCTTTTTCACCGGTGCCGTACACAAGTACCCTGTTGATGGTAGGGGCTTCCATAATTTTCTTGTTCAGCAGCTGGTATACAGTAATCATCATCACTCTGACAAGCAGCAGGGCAGCGAGGGTAACGAAGAAGTCGAGTCCCAGAAGCACAAGGAGAGTGAAGGGTGGCACAGTGTACACAGCGATTGCTACCGCGCAACCCATCATCGCCTCCTTGCAAAGTACGGCTACGCATATCCGGCTAAGGTCGCGCAGGGTGGAGTAGCGTATGATTGAGCGATAGGTTCGGGTGCCGTAGAAAGCGACACCTGAGCCGATTACAGCACCCAGCAGCCATACCATGATGAAGCGGGAAGAGTCGATGACCGTTGCAGACATCACATAACATACCAACAGGATGCAAGTGGAGGCCATCAAAGATACAATCACGTCAAGAGCCAGCACAATGGAGGCTTTGAGGTAGGAATGCATTAAGAGTTTGTTAGTGTACATACCGTAAAGGTCTTATTCGTTAATCACGCGAGAAAAGGTCGCGAGTGTATACTTTATCCGCCACGTCGGCCAGGTCGGGGCTGGTTCGGTTGGCAAGAATTGCGTTGGAAAGAGCTTTGAAGCGCTCCAGGTCGTTGACTACTTCGCTTCCGAAGAATGTGGAGCCGTCTTCGAGAGTGGGTTCGTATATAACCACACGAGCGCCTTTGGCTTTGATTCGTTTCATCACCCCCTGGATGCTTGACTGACGGAAATTGTCGGAATTGGTTTTCATAGTCAGGCGGTACACGCCGATAGTGCAGTCCTGTTCGGGTGCAGAACCGAAGGTATTAGAGCGTGAGTAGCTGTAGTATCCGGCTTTGTGAAGAATCTGGTCGGCGATGAAATCTTTGCGAGTCCGATTGCTTTCGACTATGGCGCTCATCATGTTCTGGGGCACGTTTGCGTAGTTGGCCAGCAACTGCTTTGTGTCCTTGGGGAGGCAATAACCGCCGTAGCCGAAAGAGGGATTGTTGTAGTGGGTGCCGATTCGAGGGTCGAGGCCGACGCCTTCGATAATGGCTCGGGTGTCGAGTCCTTTAACTTCAGCGTATGTGTCCAGTTCGTTGAAGTAGCTCACTCTGAGGGCGAGGTAAGTGTTAGCGAAAAGTTTTACGGCCTCGGCTTCCGTGAGACCCATCAGCAGTGTGGGAATGTTTGAGGATTGAGCCCCTTGAGCAAGCAGCTCGGCAAAGCGTTTTGCTTTCAGGGTGAGGAAATTGATGTCGGCCAGGGCTGCGATTGCTTCGTTATCGGCCTCATATTCCTCTCCCTGAAGGATTTTAGGCACTCCTACAATGATTCGTGAAGGATTCAGGTTGTCGGCCAAGGCCCTGCTTTCTCGAAGAAATTCGGGACTGAAAAGGAGATTGAGTTTTTTGATGCCGCGCCGGGCATATTTTCCGTAGAGCGAGCGTGAGTAGCCTACGGGGATGGTGCTTTTTATTACTATAACCGCGTCGGGGTTTACTTGCAGCACTGCGTCGATAACTTCTTCAACATGAGAAGTGTCGAAGTAATTTTTTACGGGGTCGTAGTTGGTGGGAGTGGCGATGATGACGAATTCGGCATTGCGATAGGCCTCCTCGGCGACAGTTGTAGCGCTTAGTCTGAGGTCCTTTTCGGCAAGGAATTGCTCAATTTCCCGGTCGTTGATTGGAGAGATTTTATGGTTGATTTTATGGACCTTATCAGCAATAACGTCCACAGCAACAACGACATTGTGCTGAGCCAATAGGGTTGCTATGCTCATGCCCACGTAGCCGGTGCCGGCCACGGCGATGTGTTGTTCAGTTGAATTACCCATTTATATAATGCGCTAACAGCACAAAGTTAACGAAAATATCGGTAAAAACCAAACAAAACTTTAACTTTAAGTGGCAAATTGTCAGCGACGGGTGTAGAAGAAGAGGGTATTCCCTGCTACACATTCGCTTGAGCGAGGAACAGCGTCGATGACCGGAGCGGGAGTGCGTCCGCTATTTCCGAGTGTTACGGGTTGAACCTCCACGCGCGCCTCGTCCCAGATGTCGGCCTCGATGAAGCGCCTGAGCACACTTGCGCCGCCTTCAACCAGAATTGAGGTGATGCCGTGTTGGCTGTAAAACCGGGTCAGCACATCGGCGAGGGGTTCATTATCATTGATATGAATCCATGAATCGTCGGGCTCGACGATTTTGTGACCATCGAAGAGGATTCGCTTGGCGTCGCGCCCTTCGTAGAGGCGAGTGGTGAGAGAGGGATTATCAACGATATAAGTACGGGCACCGACAGCTATTGCATCGTTGAGTGCGCGCAGGCGATGTGCCGTAGCGGCGGTGATGTGGTTTGAAAAACGGTGCGGGAGGCCGGTGAGTGCGCGGTCGTCGTCCATGAAGCCGTCGGTGCTTTGCGCCCATTTGAGGGTGACGTAAGGACGATGAAGGGTGTGGGCAGTCATGAACTTTATGTTCAGGTTGTAGCACTCCTTTTCCAGCAGTCCGGTGTCCACCTGTATGCCGGCCTGCCGAATTCGTTCGATACCACGGCCGGCCACTTTGGGGTTAGGGTCGGTTGCTCCGACCACTACACGTTTGAATTGTTTTTCGACTATGAGATTGGCACAAGGTGGCGTTTTGCCGAAGTGTGAACAGGGTTCGAGGGTGACGTAGATAGTGCTTTCGGGAATCAGGTGCTCGAGCTCAGGAGGAACCGATCGTACGGCATTAACTTCGGCATGAGGACCGCCAAAACGGCGATGCCATCCTTCGCCTATGATACGGTCGCCATGGGTGATGACTGCTCCCACCATGGGGTTGGGGGATGTGGCGCCGACACCGTTAGCGGCGAGCTGAAGGGCTCGCCGCATCATGTTGCAATCGAAGTTGCTGAATATCATAGGGCAGAGTATGCGGGGGTGAAAGTATCGCCGTAGCGCGGGTCGCCTGTCTGAATACCTTTTTTGAGCCATCGAACGCGTTGTTCGGAACGTCCGTGGTTGAAGCTATCGGGCATTTCGCGGCCGTAGGCTTTTTTCTGGAGGTAGTCGTCGCCGATTTTTGAGGCGGCATTTATGGCATTTTCCACATCGCCCGGCTCGAGCGAGTTGAACATTTCATTATCGCGAGCGGCCCAGACTCCGGCGTAGAAGTCGGCCTGGAGTTCGAGGCGCACGCTGACTTGGTTGGCATCCTTTTCGCTCATTCTGCTCATTGCCTCATGGGCATCGGTAAGTGTACCGAGCAGGTACTGAACGTGGTGTCCGACCTCATGGGCGATTACATATGCGTAGGCGAAATCACCGCTCGCTCCAATCTGATTTTGCATCTGCTTGAAGAAGTCCAGGTCGATGTATACGGTTTGGTCGGCCGAGCAGTAGAACGGACCTGTCTGAGAGGTAGCGTTTCCGCAGCCGGAATTGACAGCACCGCTGAACAGTACAAGTTTGGGAGCTTCGTATTCACCCCAACCCTGACGGCGAAATTCGTCGGTCCAGACATCCTCGGTACCGGCCAGGACTTGGGAAGCGAACACGGCAAGGCGTTCGTCCTCGGCATCGGGAGTGTAATTCTGAGTGTAACCGACTTGCTGATTCAATGCGCCTGAGCCAACCACGTTTCCGATTACATCTCCGATGTTACCACCGCTAAGAAGGGTAATCACGGCCACGGCAATAATACCGATAATGCCACCACCGAGGCCCATTTTGGCGCCGCCGCTCATTCCTCGACGATCTTCTACATTGCCGCTTTGGCGGCGTCCGTCCATTCTCATACTTGTTTAGTAGGTTTAGGGAGTTTAGGATGCTTTCTTTGAGTTTGAACAAGTTTATTTCGGCATAAGTTCAAACGTGTCCACATGAATTTCGGTGATAGTACGCTCGATAGCGTTTCGATCGGTCCATTTGCGGGTACGGAGTCTTCCCTCCACCAGCAGGTGAGAGCCTTTGCGGATGAAGTTTTCGGCAAATTCGGCACTTCGCCCCCACATAACGATTCGATGCCACTCGGTGATTTCGGGCATATCTACTTCATTGCCTTGTGCGTCGCGCCCACGGCGACGTTCGGTAGTGGCGAGGCTGAATTCGGCCACACGACTCTGGTCGACCATTCTCATCTGCGGGTCGCGACCAACATACCCGGAAAGGATTACTTTGTTCATAGGAATTTAGGAGCGGGGAGATACATACCGAACGAAATGCCGACGTGGAATTTGGCGCCGGGGCAGCTTGAATAGTTCGCATAGGCGGCCACCGAAGCAAACGGGAAGCTGTAAACGAAATCGAGTTCGGTGAATGGTTTAATAGTGTTGAACCATTTTCCGTATTCGGCACCACCATCGTGCAGGTGTTCGATTTTGCGGAACGGCACGAAAGCATTGACCGACAGGCGGGCTGACAGGGATGAGTTGAACTTGACCACCGGCACGAGTCCTGCCGCCACGAAGCTGTTGGCGCGGAGTTCGGGGTGGAAAGCATTCTGTGAGGCGGGTGTGGGTGTGTAGACCGGTGCAGAGCTGATGGTGCTGTAGTAATCGTTGAGCAGCTTACGGGTGCTTGCGAGGATTTGTCCTTCCACTCCGAGGATAAATTTCCGGCTTAGCGGGAAATAGTTTCGGGTCTTCCATTCAATTTGTCCCCAGAGTTGGCGTTCGGCGGGTTGTTGCTTATTAGGGATTGCTTGGTAGAATCGTGATTTTCCACCTACAAAACGGGCGCTGACGTCCTGTTGGTTGCCCACGGTAGGGAAGTTGAGGTCGTCGAGGGTTGAAGATGAATATCGCAGGTAGACCTGCCCAAGGTTTAGGGCGATGTGGTCGCGCCCAACCATATAACTTTCGGGACTATCGTTCTGATAGAATGAGTTGTAGAGATGACCGAATCCGATTCCCAGGTCGAAAGCGCCCCGGCGTCCGAGTGGCATCTTGAAGCCGGTTTTGGCGAAATATTCTTGGTTGATGACGAATATGGGTTCGTTGTTACGGAAGAAGTATTTATCGTTTTCGGTGAACTTTCGGCCGCTTGCCACGGCTTCGAATGTGTAAGCCGCGGGTCTTGAAGTGGGCAGAAATACTGTTGCCGTGAGCCCTCCGGCCATATAGCTCTGTCCGATCCACGCTTCCAAATTAGCGCTGATCGAATTGAAATTGAGAGATTCGTATCCCAGACGAGCGTAGAGGAAGCTGTTGTTGGAGGAAGTCAGATACCCGCCAACGCCGAGTTCAAAAGGATTTTTGATGTTAGCGTCGATGTTCAAGGTGAAGTATCCGGAGCTGTCGGGAGTGAGGTGAGCCCTGGGGGTCATATTTTCGATTTTGCCTGATGAGAGGGCTCGGTAGTATGAGGCGCGTGCTTTGTCGATTGTGATGATGTCGTGGTGTTTTTTTGAATCGAAGAGGTACTCGAGGTATCTGTTCTGCTTTTCAGTTCCTCCGTTCACATTAACTTGATTGAAAGTGAGATACGGCGTGCGACTTTTGAAAATATCACGTCGCAACTGTCGGGTCTGCGCGGGTTCGCGGCGATGGATTCTCACTTTGAGCGAGTCCATCATATTCATGGCGTGTTGGTATCCGACAGCATATATGGCATCAGCGGCTTCAAAATCGAGGAGTTCGAATTCGTCGAGGTCCACGCGCATGTAAATACCCGTTTTTTCGGGCATGGCCAGGCTCTGAGGACGAGTGACCAGGAGGGAAATTTGGTCGAGCAGGGAGTTGGCAGGTCCGGAGTCGCTTGAACCCACGTTGACGCCTAACATAACGTCGGGAGCGAAATCCTCGGTCATGACGCCAACCGGGAAATTGTCGAACACTCCTCCATCGTAGCAAACAGCACCATCGACCTTAGAAGCCTGAAAAACAAGGGGGAAGCTCATTGAGGCGCGTACGGCATCGCCGAGATTACCGCTGCGAAGCACCATTGCGCGCTGCCCGTAGATGTCGGATGTGACGCATCGATAGGGCACGAACAGATTGTTGAAATCTTCGCCACACTGGCCGGAGAATGCTGAAAAGATTTCCATAAACCCGAAAGTGAGCGGCGATGGAGCGATAAGTGACTGAGGATCGAATCGCTTGGTGTCCTTTTTGCCCAGTTGGAAGGAGTACAGTTGAGGCGAAGGGCGCGGATTTGAAAAATAATAGGCCAAAGCCGGGTCTATTTTTCCTGTTGCCATATAGTTGAAATACTGGCTTTTGATGAGTGCCATCATTTCGTCGGGAGTGTATCCGCAGGCATATAAGGCCCCGACTATTGCACCCATAGATGTGCCCGTGATGAAGTCGATTGGAATATCGTTTTCCTCCAATGCTTTGATTACCCCGATATGGGCAATACCCTTGGCGCCTCCACCACTTAAGACGAGGCCGACGGATTCATTAGAGTGAGTAGATTGAGCCACCATTGGGCTGAAGAGCAACACAATCGCGGCTATGGAGCAAAGCAGTCTGTTAATTAACATCGCATTAGACTTATAAACTCTACAAAGGTACAGAAAAAACGCGGGATTAGCGTATTTGTGAGGGAAAAAATTGTCAGGGCAGAGGGCGGGAGAGCTTAACGCCGAGGTCGGCGAGGGATTTGGCCTTTGAAATCAGACCGTTTGTGGGGTGGTCGAGGAGGCGGTATGCACTGTCGTGAGCTTTTTGTGCCGTAGCGAGGGCTCGTTCCGCTTTTTGGAGCTCTTCGATGAAAGCAGAGAATCGTTTGAGCATGTCGGCAGCGCGATCGGCTATTTCGATGGCGTTCTGGTTCTGACGTTCCTTTCGCCACATCTGCTCAACGAGCCTTACGATGGTCATCAGATGTGTGGGTGAAATCAGGATAACGCCTGAGTCGTAGGCTTCTTGCCAAAGGTTGTGGTCCAAATCCATCGCGGCCAGGAATGCGCCTTCGTGGGGGATGAACATGAGTACGAAATCGACGTTCTGACGACCGCCCAACTCGTTGTATGACTTTCGTTTAAGTTCCTGAATGTGCTTGCGCACCGAGCTTATGTGAGCTGCTCCGAAACGGGTTTTGGAATCTGCATCCTCGGCTTCGAGCATACGGAGGTAGTCGGTCATTGATGTTTTGGAGTCGATGACGAGTTTGCGGTTGTCGGAGTAGTTGATGACCACATCGGGGCGCAGGCGCTGTCCTTCCTCGTTGGTTGCCGCCGCTTGGGTGTGATATTCGAATCCCTCGCGAAGTCCGGCACTTTGGAGGATGTTTTCGAGAATCATTTCGCCCCAGTCGCCTTGAAATTTGGAGTTGCCCTTTAGCGCGTCGGTGAGTCGCCTTGTCTCGCGGCCGATTGTCTGATTGAGTTGAGCCAGGTCGCGCAGACGTTCACCGAGGAAGTTTCGCTCGGCTGATTCGTCGGCCATTCGGCTGATGAAAGTTTGACGGAAGGAGTCCATCTCGCGCTTGATGGGGTTCAGGAGGTTGGCGAGGCTCTCCCGGTGAGTGGAAGTGAGGGATGATGAGCTTGCAATCAGCACGCGGTTGGCTATTGCTTCGAACCGAGCATCGTCCTCCCGCATTTTTTTCTCGGATATTGCGAGTTCGTTCTTGAGTCGTTGATTTTCAGCGGTTAAAGATTTGATTTGTTGCTCAAGAACAGCGGCACGGGTAGCTACTGCAGCTTTATCGCTGCGTTCTTTGAACAACAAAACGGTTGCGGCACCAGCAGCAACCGTAAGAATTATAATAGCATAAATCATGCTTTCACACCCTTAGTTCCCTTTGCACCCTTGAGTCCTCCTCCGAGAGCGAAGATGTTGGAATCGAAGCTGAAAGTTTTGGCTTCCTGTTCGCGTTTGCGTTTCAGAGCCAGACGTACCAACCGATCCATGAGTTCGGCAAATGGAATTCCGGCGGCTTCCCAAAGATAGAAGGAAAGGGATCCGGGGATGGTGTTGATTTCGTTGACGTAAATATCGCGGGTATTGCCGTCGACCATCACATCGACTCGGCTTACTCCGTGGCATCCGAGTACGCGGAATGTCTCTCCGGCGAGGAATCGGATTCGCTCTGTTTCATCGGCGGGAAGGTCGGCGGGGATTCGTTTTTGAGCGGCGTGCATTCCGCGGTCGTCCTTTGTTCCGCCCATGTATTTATCCTGATAAGAAAGGATTTCGCCGCTTTTGATAGGTTCTTCGAGAACGGAGCTCATATACTCGTCGCAGTCGCCAAGGACAGCGCAGTTGATTTCCTGGAGATTCTGCACCATTTTTTCAACGATAATTCGTGCAGAGTACTGCTGAGCGTCGTCGATCTTGGCGATGAGTTCGTCGCGATTGTCGGCGCGTCCGATACCAACGCTTGAGCCGAGGTTGGCGGGTTTGACGATAACGGGGTATCCGAGGCGGTTCTCAATTTTTTCGATGAG
>JAAVGX010000062.1 GCA_014800065.1 Bacteroidales bacterium
ACTTACTGAATTTATACCGTCAGCCATGTTGCGCACTACATTATTAAGGTAGTCAAAACGGGCCAATGCTCCGGTTAGTGTTTCCGTCCATTTTTGGCTCTTTTTTACCTCGGCCGTAAAATTACCGGTCGCGGCTGTCATGCCGTTAATGGTTGCGGAATAGTTACCACCAATGTTAAAAATGTAGTCAAAAACACTTGACATGTCAGATATTTTTGTTATATTTGTTGCAGATTAAACGAGTAACAGCTATGAGCACCTTTTTACATACTATTTTTGTCATTGTAGCCAATGTTATTGCCTGGGGTATGCTGGTAGCTGGTGTTATATGGTTTATTATAATCTCCTGGGTAGTTATAACCGGGAAAGGGAATAATAAAGGAAATACGCCCGGGCTTCCTTGGCTCTAACTCTTACCCTCGCCAAACAGTGACGCGATAAGCTCCGCCCGGTTTCGGTTTCTCCACCGCTCCAGCCATACAGCCTCGCAATAGAGTTGTGCCCATTCCTCCTCCGTCTCTATTTTATCAATATCGACGTGCAGATTAGCGCGGATCAGGGCGCACCCCTTGGCGAAGCCGTCCTCTTCGTCAGACTCCGCCAGTGTGTGCGCCTCTACAAGTTTTTTATTAGGCCCTGGAAGCCATTGAGCACTTCACCCAATTTCTTTTGAACCGCCATGAAGAGCAGCGCATCGGTACGCAATTCCTGACTGCCGCCCAGCCAGCAGTTGTTGAACATCAGGTGGGGGAATTGTACTCTTGGGTATAGCTCCCTTCGGTCGCTTGACGAGGCTTACTCTTTGAAAGGCCTCCGAGCATGACATTCACGCGTTGGTTCTGTAACTGCTTGTTAGTTTTTGCGACCTCTACCTTTTTACTGCTAACCAATGCGCTATGAACTTAAATTTTAATATTCGGGGATTTATGCTTACCTTTGCGGTAAATTTTTTTGTAATGGATTTCACTCTTGAAAATTTCTCAGGTATGGTGGACAGTGCTTTAGCTACACTAAAGTACCCCAAAACCGCACCGGCGCTTTTTGCTCCGGTTGCCTATACCTTCGAAGGCGGCGGAAAGCGTCTGCGCCCGTGTCTAACGCTGGCAGTATATTCGGCTTTGACTCACCAAAATCCTGAAAATGCATTAAATCAGGCTCTTGCGGTAGAGATGTTTCACAATTTCACGCTTCTGCATGATGATGTGATGGATCGGGCAGAAATTCGCCGCGGCAGGCCTACAGTTCATTGTCGCTGGAACGATAATGTTGCCATTCTCTCCGGTGATGCCATGCTCACATATGCGACCCAACTATTGGCAAAAGAAGCGGGCGACAAGTTGGATAAAATGCTCGACATGTTCAACAAAACGGCCATGGAAGTGTATCAGGGCCAGCAGTTGGATATGGAGTTTGAATCGCGCAATAACGTTTCAATTTCCGAATATCTGGAGATGATAGGTCTCAAAACTTCCGTACTGCTTGGCTGTGCATGCGCCTTGGGAGCTATTAAGGCCGATGCCTCCGACAAAGACACTGAGGCTATGTACTCCTATGGTTTCAAGATGGGACTGGCGTTTCAGCTTCGCGATGATTGGTTGGATACTTTCGGGGATCCGGCGATTTTCGGTAAGGAAATTGGAGGAGACATTATAAATAATAAGAAAACTTGGCTCCTTATCACCGCGCATGAGGAAGAACCGGATGAAATTGAAGGCATACTCAGTGAGGACCTTGAGAACCACGAAAAAATATCACAGGTTATCCGCGTTTATAATCACCTTAACCTGAGCAGCCGCTGCGATGAACTTTGTATCGAAATGGCACAAAGAGCTATCGAAAGCCTCAACAAGGTAACAATGGATGCAGATGCCCGCAACTTCTTCATTTCACTCGCACACAAAGCCGCAACGCGCACACACTGATGATAGATACCCATACACATCTCTACTTACCCGAATTCGATGATGCCGGCGAGCCCGGGGAGATGGGAGGACAGCAAGCGGCCGTGGAGCGAGCCATCAAAGCCGGGGTGAAGCATATGATTTTCCCTAATGTCGACCGTTCGACAATGGCGCCCATGCGTCGTCTGGCTTCGCTCAAACCACATGCTACCTCCATGGCAATGGGTTTGCATCCCACTGAAATAAAGGAAAACTGGAAAGACGAACTGGACTTCATCATCACCGACCTTCGTAACAATATCGCGGATTATGTAGCGGTAGGTGAAGTCGGCATCGACTTATATTGGGATAAAACATTTGAGGCCGAGCAGATGAAGGCTTTCGATATGCAGGTAGCAGAGGCTGTGAAACTCAATCTACCCGTTATCATCCACTGCCGAGAGGGACTCGATCAATGTCTGGAAGTGTTAAAGGGCTATCCCGGCGTGAGGGCGGTATTCCACAGCTTTGGCGGCTCTGTGGAAGATGTTGACAAAATTCGTGGTGTAGGCGACTTCTATTTCGGCATCAACGGTATTGTCACATTCAAGAATTCCACATTGCGAGAGGTGCTGCCGGCTATCGGAGTTCAAAGGATTCTAACCGAAACTGATGCGCCCTATCTGGCACCCGTGCCATTCCGCGGAAAGCGAAACGAAAGCGCCATGATGGGCAAAACACTCGAAGAGATTGCGCGCGCATTTAAGTTGACTCCCGGGGAGACAGAAGAAATCACAGAACAAAACGCAAAACAATTATTTGATAAACTACATAAATGATATGACAAAAATAGGATCAGTAATGACCCCCATCGGTCGTAAGGCTCTGCTTCTTGGCAGTGGCGAACTTGGCAAAGAGGTAGCTCTGGAGCTTCAGCGTCTTGGTGTTGAAGTAGTGGCCTGCGACAAATACCCCAACGCACCCGCAATGCAGGTGGCACATCGTTGCTATGTGTTCAATATGCTCGATGGAGCTAAACTGCGCGAAGTGGTGGAGCTGGAGAAACCCGACCACATCATACCTGAAATCGAGGCTATCGCCACACCCACTTTGGTAGAGCTCGAGAAGGAGGGCTATAATGTTACCCCTACAGCACAAGCTGCTTTCCTGACCATGAACCGCGAGGGAATCCGCCGTTTGGCCGCTGAAGAGCTGGGACTCAAAACATCCCCCTACCGCTTCGCATCAACATATGATGAATTTACCAAGGCAATCGAAGAAATCGGTCTGCCCGTAGTGGTTAAGCCGGTTATGAGTTCGTCCGGTCACGGTCAATCCACCGTACGCCGACCGGAAGACATTGAAAAGGCGTGGAAAGAAGCACAGGAAGGCGGTCGCGCAGGAGCCGGCCGAGTGATAGTCGAGGGTTTTGTGGATTTCGACTACGAAATAACCCTTCTGACAGTGCGCAGTGTTTCCGGGACACTCTTCTGCGAGCCTGTTGGACATATACAGGTTGATGGCGACTACCGCTATTCCTGGCAACCCCAGCCTATGTCGGTCAAGGCAATCGAGCGTGCGCGCGAAGCCGCTGCGGCCATCACCACCGCCTTGGGAGGGTACGGTATCTTCGGTGTTGAGCTCTTCATCAAGGGTGATGACGTTATTTTCAGCGAAGTTTCGCCCCGACCTCACGATACAGGCATGGTGACAATGATTTCTCAGGACTTGAGCGAGTTCGCACTCCACGCCCGCGCTTTGCTGGGCCTTCCTGTACCTGCCATCCGATTCCTGGGAGCCTCAGCTTCCCGCGCTGTGGTTGTAGAGGGTGATACCGATAAGGTTGAATTCGACAACCTCGAAGAAGTTTTGGCAGAACCGGGTGTTCAGATCCGAATCTTCGGCAAACCGGAAGTTCGCGGGCATCGTCGCATGGGTGTAATTCTGGCTACAGATGAAGATGTAGAAAAAGCCCGTACCAAAGCGGAACGAGCTTACAAAGCATTGAAAGTCAACGTGCTTTAATGTGAATTTCTTCTGATTCGCCCTCTGAATATACCATGGCGGTCAGCTACAACAAAGTCGACGGGTACATCGTGCTCGTCGACTTCTATTTCATCCATAAGCTGAAAATCGTAGCATATGCCAACGGTGAGAGCTTTCGCGGTTTCGAGCAGCCGGTCATAATACCCTTTTCCGCGGCCGACACGATTTCCACTGCGGTCGTAAGCCACAGCAGGGACAATTACCATGTCGATGTCGTCGATACTTACCACATCATCTCCATCGGGTTCCTCGATTCGGAATGCACCCAGATGTAACCGACTCTTGTCATAAGGCAAAATCTCAAGGTTCAGGCCATTCACGCGGGGTAGAAAGAACTCCTTCTCCTCGCCCATGAGGTCGAAGAACTCTCGTGTTGAAAGTTCGTCAGGGAGAGAGTTGTAGAGCAACACCTTGCGTGCCATCTTGAAAGCAGCCATAGAGTTGACAGCCTCAAAAACGCGATGCGCGGCTTCCAGTTGCTCGGATGCATCCATCATTGCTTTACGTGCGCGCACATGGCGGCGGATATCTTCTTTATTCATTACTTTCGTTGCTGTTTTTAATCAATAAATCGTTAATTGCTCCGGATTCGAGTCGGTTGATGGCCTCAATAACGACCGGGTCGGAGGTGTTTACCACTTCAAAGTAACCATCCATACCAAGAATATCCCTGGCAATAAGAGCTTTTAACTGATTAACAATCAATGGCGCGGAAATGTTGATATAGTACCATCGCGGAGCTACACCTTTTTGCGAAGCATAGTTGACGAACGACTGGAGCAGGATACCATCGGAGGGGAGTTTGGTGAGCATTTCGGCTAAATCGCGGCTTTCGGTGAGAGATTCGCGGTTTAGGTCGGCATATTCGTAGGCGAAGTTGCGGAGTAAGCCGGCATTTGCAACCTTGATGTAGTAATTTGTGATTCCGGTGGTGTCGCTTGGAATGAAGATGTCCGGAATAATACCTCCGCTACCATAAACCGGACGACCGGACATGGTGTAGAATATATTTGTGGAGTCCACGGGTATGCTGTCGGCAGAGAAAATTTCGCCCTTGGAATAGCGTTCGTACACTTCGGCCTCGTACTCATAGTTGTGTCCGGGCGTGTAGGTTTTCTGGATGCAACGTCCTGAGGGGGTGTAGTATCGTTGAACGGTCAGTCGGAATTCGCTGGAGTCAGGGAGTTCGAAGGAACGCTGGACGAGTCCTTTGCCGAAAGTGCGCCGTCCAATGATTAGAGCGCGGTCGTTGTCCTGCATAGCACCGGCCATAATCTCGCTGGAGCTTGCTGTAAATTCGTCAACCAGGACGACCAATGGGCGAGAAGCATATGCACCCGAACCATCAGAAAAGAGAATATTGTCCTGCGAAGGAATTCGGCCCTTAGTCATTACGATGAGTTGATTCGGGGCTAAAAATTCGTTGGCCATCAGCACGGCGGGGTTCATATATCCTCCGGTGTTTCCTCGCAAGTCCAAAATATATGCTTTTGCGCCATCGTACTGAAGCTGAGCCATCACCGACATAAATTCAGGATATGTATTATCGGCAAATTTGCCCAGACGGATGTAGCCGATGGTGTCGTTGATCATATAGCTTGCATCGATGGGGCTCACGGGTACTTCATCACGCACAAGGTCGAAGTTCAGGGGTTGGGCCGAGGCACCGCGCTTGACGGTAATGGTTACCGGAGTACCTTTCGGGCCGCGGAGGCGATGGAAAACATCGTCGGTTTTGGTTCCGTTTCCGGCAATAGTTTCACCATCTACGGCAATGATTTTGTCGCCGGGCATAACACCGGCGCCCTCAGCAGCTCCTCCGTTGATTACTTCGAGGACTACCAAGGTGTCGTTCATCATCTGGAATGAGATTCCAATGCCATAGAATGAGCTTTCGAGGTCGCGGTTGGCCGCGGCTCTTTGACGAGCTGAGAAATAAGCCGAATGAGGGTCGAGATTCTGAAGCAAGTCCGGAATCGTTTTTTCCACAAGGCTGTCGAAAGCTACCTCGTCAACGTAATTGTTCTCTATGATACCGAAGATTCGGTCAAGTTTCTGTCGGGAGGGGATTGTGGGATCCTGCCTTGACAGGAAGTATCCGGTCCAAACTCCGGCAACAAGGCATACGGCGGCCACCACGGGCAACCATAGCATATATTTTCTATTAGTATTATTTTCTTGACTCATATCAAAGTAAGTTCAACTTTAACCCATCTCAGAGCGAGGCGGGTTATCGTGCATAAATTTGAATTAAGACAGGTCGCTGATGTGAACACATTCTATTCCTGCCCGGCGCATCAGTTCGATACCGTCGGCCAGACGATAGAGGTCGTTGAAAACCACACGGCGTATACCGGCTTGAATGATGAGCTTGGCGCATTCCATACACGGGGATGCTGTAACATATAACGTAGAACCATCGCTGGAATTGTTGCTTCGGGCAACTTTTGTTATCGCGTTGGCCTCGGCATGGAGTACATAGGGCTTTGTGAGGCCGTTTGAATCCTCGCAGACGTTCTCGAATCCGGCAGGTGTGCCGTTGTAACCGTCGGAGATAATCATTTTATCCTTAACGATGATAGCTCCTACTTTGCGACGCTGGCAGTAGGAATTCTCGGCCCATATTCCGGCCATACGGAGATAACGTTTGTCGAGGATTTCTTGTTTTTCGGAAGTATTCTCCATGTTGTTTAGAATAGAAGTGCTATGCGGTATATAGCGAATGCGAAAATCCATGCCATAGCGGTGTTGTATATAATACTGAATGCTGTGTATTTCCAGGAACCTGTTTCCCGAGCTATTGCTGTGAGTGTAGCAAAGCAGGGGCAGTAGAGCAGTATGAACACCAGGAAGCTCAGAGCTTGTGGTGCAGTGAAATCGGGGCGTCCTGTGGCGGGGTTGATTGCGGTTAGACGTTCTGAGAGGCGATGCTGTGACGATGCTTCATCGTTTGTGTAAAGCACCCCGAGTGTAGATACCACGATTTCTTTTGCAGGTACACCGGCCAAAGCGGCCACAGAAGCACGCCATTGGAAACCGAGTGGTTCGAGCACGGGGGATATGAATTTGCCAGCCATTTCGAGGTAAGAATCGTGTTGGGGGTCGATAGCCTGAGTCTCCGTCAAGGGATCATCGGGTGTGTTGTGAGAGGAAAGAGGGTAGTAGTTGAGCGCCCAGATGATGATTGATGCAAACAGGATGATACCACCCATTTTTTTGAGGTACTGCTTGCCTTTTTCCCAGGTGTGGCTCAGAGAAGCGCGCATGGTGGGCATGCGATAGGGTGGTAATTCCATTACAAAAGGTGTCTCGTCTTTGCGGAAGAGGAATTTGCGCAGTAATCGTGCTGTTATTACTGCCAGTATTATGCCCAAAATGTAGAGCCCCATGAACACTAAAGCGGCGTGAGCACTGAAGAATGTTCCCACAAGGAGTACATAGATAGGCAGGCGTGCCGAACAGCTCATAAACGGATTTATGAGGATTGTGATTATGCGGCTTGACCGGCTTTCTATGGCTCGTGTGGCCATGATTGCGGGTACGTTGCAACCGAATCCCATCACGAGCGGAATGAAGGATTTGCCATGAAGGCCTATGCGGTGCATTACCTTGTCCATGATGAAGGCAGCACGAGCCATATAACCTGAATCTTCCA
>JAAVGX010000063.1 GCA_014800065.1 Bacteroidales bacterium
ATTAGTGCGCAAGAGTGTAAAAAGCTTGCACACTAAAGTTAAATATTGTTGAGAATATCAATAATTCTCGATTGCTTTGATGAACGGCAGGTCGGCTTCTTCAAATGAGCGGAGCGGATAGCGTTCGGGAGTGGCGCTTTCGTTGGCGCCATAGCCTAAGCCGGCGCAGAAAGCGAGAGCTTGCTGTTCGGTATCGAATACTGTAGGTTGTCCAAAGTCCAGATATTCGTCAGATTCAAGGTATTCCTTGAAGCCGTCGATGTCGTCGTCAACGATAAAATTTATTGCGAGGGGGTCGGACACTACATATACTTTTACTGCCATATCCAAAGAATTTTAAAGCCGTTTTTATACATACAAAATTACGTTATTTCAATGAGAAAAACAACTATTCATGTAAGGTATTTGCCTAAACTATAGTTATTTTCATCAATAACGTTATCATTTTCAGATATATTCCAACGACGTTTGGCTGTTTTGATATTATTCGCTTAATTTTTCCATATTGCCGTTGGAAATAAAATCTCGCATCTCTACACCGGTCGCCCCGCCCCGGGACGGTTTCTTTTTGGTTTTTGTGCGTTAAATTTTCATAATTGAAGGGCTGATATTGGGTGAGTTGTGGTTTTATGTGTTATCTTTGTCATATAAGAATTTTTACCGTGATTCAAGATAACGACATTAACACAGACACCATGAACAAAAAGCTCCTCAGCGCAGCGATGATTGCGACTATAGGGCTGTGCTCGCCAATGCTTCAGGCGGCCGAGCCCGACTACGCCTCATGGCCTACTTATTCCGGCAATGACCTCGAACTCCTTGTTGATCAGGATGGGACTCACTTTACCCTTTGGTCACCACAAGCACAGGCCGTGAAGGTGAAAATCTATGATACAGACCGAAACACCGCTCCGATTCAGACTCTTAGCATGACCAAGGCCGATAACGGTACTTGGCGTGTAAATGTGCCCGAAAAACTCTATGGGAAGTTCTACACCTTCCAAGTAACCATCGATGGTAAGGAACTCGCCGAGACACCCGGTGTGTGGGCCAAGGCCGTAGGAACCAATGGTGAGCGCGCCGCCATAATTGATTTCGCACTCACCGACCCGCAAGGATGGGCCGAGGATAAGGGACCGGAAGTGAAATCAATAACCGATGTGGTTCTCTATGAAATGCACCATCGCGATTTCTCCATCGACCCCTCTTCCGGAATTGTTCACAAGGGCAAATTCCTCGCTCTGACCGAACCTGCCACCACAAATCACTATGGAGAGTCAACCGGCATCGACCACCTGAAAGAACTCGGGGTGACACATGTGCATATACTGCCCTCCTACGATTATAATTCCGTGGACGAGGCGAATCTGCCGGCGAATCAGTACAACTGGGGGTATGATCCCTTCAACTACAATGCTCCTGAAGGTTCCTACTCTACCGACCCGGCCAATCCCTCAGCCCGTGTAAAGGAAATGAAGGAGATGATCAAGGCGCTCCATGATGCCGGAATCGGTGTGGTGATGGACGTGGTGTACAACCATACTGCCAATAACGACGATTCCAATTTCAGCCTCACCGCGCCGGGATACTACTATCGTCACCGACCTGACGGCTCTTATTCCGATGCTTCAGGCTGCGGAAACGAAACTGCTTCCGAACGCCAACAGATGAGCGATTTCATCGTTAATTCCGTGAAATACTGGGCTGATGAATATCATATCGACGGGTTCCGCTTCGACCTTATGGCAATCCACGACACCGAAACAATGAACCGCGTGGCTGCCGAACTCAAAAAAATTAACCCCTCGATCTTCGTGTATGGTGAAGGGTGGACGGCCGGTGACTCTCCCCTGCCCGTTGAACACCGTGCCCTGAAGGAAAATGTTGCGAAGATGGATGGTATTGCGGTGTTCTCCGACGATATTCGCGATGCCGTGAAAGGTCATTACAGCAATGCTTCCGCGCGCGGATTCGTAACGAACGCTCCGGGCAACGAAGAGACAGTCAAAATCGGTATTGTGGCTTCCACAGCCCATCCTCAAGTGGACTATTCCAAAGGAAATAACTCAAAATTTCCCTATGCCACATCCCCTCAACAGATTATTAATTATGTAAGTTGCCACGATGACCTCTCTTTGACCGACAAACTGGACAAATCCATGCCCGGCAGCACTGAGGCCGAGCGTCAGCGCGCCGCTCGTCTGGCTCAGACCATCGTGTTTACTTCTCAGGGTACGCCATTCATGTTCACCGGTGAGGAAGTGTTCCGCAATAAGAAAGGCGTACACAATTCCTACAAATCGCCCGACAGTATCAATGCCATCAACTGGGACCTCAAGCACACAAATGCCGACCAGTTCAACTACTACAAGGAGCTGATTCGCCTGCGTAAAGAGCACCCTGCATTCCGAATGACCACCGCCGACGAGATTGCCCGCAACATCGTTTTCGACAAAATCACTTCGCCAAACGTCATTTCTTATTCCATTAAGAATAACGCCAATGGCGACGAATTCAAGGAGATAAAACTGGTGTTCAACGGTTCGGACATTCCCTTTGTAGCTAAGGTTCCGAAGGGCGACTGGATTGTGCTTGCTCGCGACGGCCAAATCAAAGCCGACGGACTTGACTCTTCTAAAGGTGGCTCCGTTGTAGTAGAACCCACCTCCGCTCTGATTTTAGCTCGTAAAAAATAATAGACACTTACTTGAATGAAACGTATTATTGCCTCATTTATAGTTGGTATATTCACAATAACTCCACTTATGGCACAACAGAAAATCATACAAACTGCAGGACGTGAGCAACTTGGCGAATTTGCACCCGAATTTGCCCATCTGAACGATGACATCTTGTTTGGCGAAGTATGGAGCCGAAATGACCTCCTTTCGCTGCGCGATCGTAGCCTTGTGACTATTACATCGCTCATTTCGCAAGGTATCACCGATTCCTCTCTGACCTTCCATCTTCAAGAAGCAAAGAAGAATGGTATTACACGAACAGAAATTGCTGAAATACTGACCCATGTAGCCTTCTACGCAGGTTGGCCCAAGGCCTGGGCTGCCTTCCGACTTGCAAAGGATGTCTGGTCCGACGACATCAAGGGCGAATCGGCAAAAGATGAATTTGCCCGTTCAATGATTTTCCCAATCGGAGAACCCAACACCGCTTATGCTCAATACTTCATCGGCAACAGCTATCTGGCACAGGTTTCTTCCGAGCAAATTCCTTTTGCCAATGTAACTTTCGAACCCGGTTGTCGCAACAACTGGCATATCCACAAAGCCGAAAAAGGCGGCGGCCAAATGCTGGTGGGCGTGGCCGGTCGTGGTTGGTACCAAGAGGAAGGAAAACCTGCGGTTGAAATTCTTCCGGGTACGGTAATCAACATTCCTGCAAATGTGAAACACTGGCACGGAGCGGCTAAGAACTCCTGGTTTGCCCATCTGGCTTTCTCCGTTCCGGGTGAAACAACCGAGAATGTGTGGCTCGAACCCGTATCCGACCAGGAATACAACAAGCTCCCCTAAAGACGATCCGTTACCAAATACAATCGCTTCAGCCAAGCCAAGGTTGAAGCGATTTTTCTGTTTTAAGACTTTATTTGCGGACTGATAAATCCGAGTAGCCAAAATGTCAATAATTGATACTATAATTAGATTATATTTTATATATCAAACCCTTGCATTGATTAAAAAATTTCCATATTTTTGCATTACAAAAATTGAAGTCCATGAAAATAGTATATGATTATCGCTTAACCCCACAGGAAATGGCTGATGCAGCCGGTGTATCTTTAACTATTGTACGCAATTTCCTGCAGCGTAACAAGGATGTCCACTACAGGGAAGATCGGGCCAAGTACCTCAAAGCACTGGTTGGCGAGTATTTTAGAAACAACCCGGATGTTAATATTGATAAGGCTGTCAAAGATTTGAGATTGTCTCGCCCAACCATTAAGAAATACCTTTCTCAAAAGGAAACTTCCCCCAAGAAAGTGGCTAAGAAAAGTGGTGTGAAGCGCGGACTATCAGTCGGAAATTCTGACGCTGAGGTTTTGAGGAATATCTTAGATATCCATTTTCCTAAAAAAATAACGTTCGATTGTGATCTTACCTTTGGCGACGGAAAATTTTATTCGGGAGGTTTGAAGGTTCCGCCCCATCGCTACGATAAGAACAAACATGGAGCACATGGATCGAAAAAGTACCCTGCACTTCCGCTGGACGATGCATTTAATTTACCGGACGCATGCTTTGAATCGGTGGTGATTGACCTTCCCGTTTCGATTGACCACACATCGTCCGATACAGACTCATTTGAGTCGCTGAGCAAGATGTTCGAATCCTATAAAGAGATGCTCGCGCTTGCGTACCGTCTCCTCAAAGCCGGTGGCCGTGTGGTTTTCAAGACAACCGACTTCGTGCTGCGCCACGAAAGCAGCATATCACAAATAAGCGAAGTTTGGGCTACCGACTATGCGATTGAAAAGGCTTTGAATTTAGGCTTTGAATTTACCGACAGGTTCATTCTGGCTCAACACAGATATTTGGCTACCGGCTCCACCAGGGTTCGAACGGGACTCAAACACGGTTACTTCCTTATTTTCACTAAGTAGCTCTTAGAAATTAGTTTAAATTGAAGTAATATATAGTTGCTATGCTTCTTTTCGGCTTTTTTGCTGTCTTTGAAATTGTTCATCAGTCGTTTAGCTCGCTAAACTCCATCTTCTCAATTCCAAATCCAGTCAAAAAATTCTCGAAAATAAGTCATAGCTAATTTCTAAGAGCTACTTAAAAATAAGTTCATATGAGTAAGATTAAATACGATCCCAATCTTTCTATAGAGGAAATTAGTAAGAACTCCGGTGTTCAACCGTCGGCAGTAAGAAAATATATCCGGGAGCGGTTCATTGACCGTGAGTACGAGTCACAGCTCATAAAATTTCGTCGTGTCCAGCAATATTTCAGGGACCACGACGCAAGCAATACCGAAGCAGCCGAGGCCTTGGGCCCGGGATATTCCCGTAACACGGTGAAGAAGTACCGCAATAAAGAAAATGAGCCAAAACCCAAAAGACTTTTATACAATTCGAATATAGACAGTTCGAATTCCAATGCGATGGTTGCAACAGTATCGGATGATGATTCGCGGATATTGAATTTTATCCTTCAAGAGATTCAAGAAGATCGTTTTGATTGCGATTTAACCTTCTCTAAAGGTGATTTTTATAGAAATGGCATTGCATATCCCCGAATGTGTTTCGACCTCTATCCAAACCAGCCGACCGACCTGTTAGCGGCTCCCGAAGTGCACCCGCTTGAAGAAGGTTATGAAATTCCCGATAATTCGCTTGCATCCGTTGTGATAGATCTTCCTCAGAGCATCAACGAAAATGGCCAAAACGGACCCGATTCATTTCAAAGCATCCGGCACCTGGCCTTATCCTATTATCAGATGCTTAAACTCGCTTACAGAAAACTCCGCTATTCATCTCCGTTTGCACCCGGAGGCCGACTTATCGTAAAAGTAGGCGACATAATGTGGAACGGGAAAATGATTTGGATGTCCAAGATCGTTACCGAACTCGCAACCGGTTACCTGACGGACATCAGTTCTCCGGTATATGACGAACTGACGAAGGAGGCAGAGGCTCGAGGGGCAGATGTTGATGATGAGTTTCCTCTCTTTGACTTAGAACTGGTCAACAAGTACGTACACACTTACGACCCCGAGAGTATCCCTGACAATGTTGCCCAAGGACATGCCATAAAAGCTCACGATTTCTTCCTCGTTTTCAAAAAACGAGAAGAGGACTGCGACACTTTCTATTATGGAACAGATTCCAACCCCGAGGATAAAGGGCAAATCCTGTCGGAGTGGGCTCGAACACCGCTTGGTCCCAAGTTGGTTGCAAGAAAATCGCAAGCGAAGGGAGCGAATATCATCGAGGTTAAAGTACCCAAGAAAATGCCCTTCAATCATCTGGTGTATGGTCATGAGCTGCAAGATGTTATCAAAATACGTCTTCTGCAAGAACTGAAATCGTTCGATTCTTCTGTACTGGCTATTCCGAGATATGCTTGCGAAAATGGCGAAAAGCTCCTGAAATATCTTAAAGACGTAATCTACGATAAGCTCACAAAAGAAAAACGGGGTTTACCTTCTGAAGTGAAGCATGAATTGGTAGAGATACTTCGAAAGAGCGGAATCAAATTTATCCAAGAAGACCCGGAGTCAACCCGGTATCATCCCTACGAAAGTTCCCGCATAATAATTGATTTGGACTCTGTAACTTTCTGATCCTAAAAACACTACATAAATATGAATGACGAAATTTACTATCACGGTTCAGGCTCGCTGTTTACATCCTTTGACCTGACGCATGCACTGGAGGGCGATGGCAAAATGAAATTCGGCTATGGCGTTTATGTTACCTCCGCTTACCCATCAGCAGCCCGCTATTCTGCCGCTAATGATGAATGGAGCAAGCATTATGTATTCACTATAGCCGTACCGGCCAAAACCGACGACAACTATATCGCCTTCAAGAAACCGGTTTCTCACGCAATTATTGCCCGAGCAGAATCGGCACTCCAAACCACATTTCCGGCCAAAGCGACTGCCGACGGAAAAGACTTCAGAAAATTTCTTGCCAAGCATTTCGCACCCAAGGATGTGTCCGACAAGAAAGCCGCCACAATCGAAGGTGAACGTCTGGCCTCGTTGTTTCTGGTTTCAATAGGTGTCGAATTTATTGAATGGCCTTATAATTGGAAGAATCCCGAAGCAGGCCAAAACCGTGCAATCCTGGATGACAAGAAAGTCAAGATACTTCAAGTTGATGCAATAGAACTTGACCACAAGAAGAACCTCATCCCTGACTCGGTACAAAAAATAGAGCTATGAAAGAGCAAAAATTCAGTGTTGCAGGAGCCGTCCGCGATAATTACCCTGAGTATTGGAATCGCGGTATTCAAACATATCCTGCCGACCAATGTGCCCCGTTCTGTAAAGTTACCGACCGCTGGGGCCTGTTCTCAAACTTTGGCGACACCCCCATTGAAGTTGAGGGTGTAAGGTTTAAAAACAGCGAACAGCTCTTTCAGATACTCAAATTCACCTCGCACGAAGCTGTTGCCGACATCTTGGCGGCCAACGGTCAGAAAATCAAGATGAAAGCCAAGAAATGGAATAAGATTTGTGCCCGTGCTGACTGGGGCTCAATGCTGGTGGAGGCTATGAAATTTGCCATAACCACGAAGTATGAGCAAAATGCGGCGTTTCGTGAGGCTCTTGAAAGCAGCAAGGGATTTTATATTGTGGAAGATCAAACCTCATTTCCCGGAACCACAGCCAACACATGGGGCGCAAAACTCATCGACGGCAACTTTGTGGGGCCGAATCTGATGGGTCAACTTCTCATGGAGCTTCGCGACTCCGGGCCTCTGCTCTACTCCCTTCCCGAGGACGCATTTGACCTAATCAAAGCAACTCGCGGCATTTGAAATTATTTAATCAGCTATAAAGTAGCAATTCCTGACCTTATCCCGAATTAGAATATAATTCAAAAAGAATATCGTAATTTTGTAGCGTAAAAAAAACATGATTAATTTGGCAGATGTTTGGGTTTTGGCGTATTTGGGTATGTGTGGTATTATGCTTTGATTTACAGCACTCAGCACTTGAGACGCTATGCAATTATGTACCATATTGGCGCTAACCTGCCCAACTTATTTTGTTACTCGTTTGTTACTTGTTTGTTATTCGATTTATTAATCCGCCCCTATGAAAAATAGAAGAGTTAAGGAACCGGTGCGAATCCGGGAAAAGAAGTTGGCCAATGGCAATGTGTCTCTGTATCTTGATATATATGTGAATGGCCAGAGGCATTATGAGTTCTTAAAGCTGTATCTCCTTCCGGGTAATGATGCAGGGACTCGACGACAAAATCAAAGCACGATGGCCACTGCTAATGCGGTGAAGGCTCTAAGAATTGTTGAGATACAGAATAGTGCTCATGGGTTCACGCCAAAGAATAGCCGTGTTTCCGTATTGGATTATGCCGAGAAGGTGACGCTGACTAAGAGTCAGAGTTCTCGAGGGCAGAAGGGTACATGGTTGAGTTTTTTCAAGATGCTGAGGGAGTACGAGCAACGGCCTAATTTTTCTTTTGAGCAGATAGACCGCAAGTGGATTGAGGGTTTTGGTAAGTTTTTGGTTGAGCTGACTGATACGCAGCCGAACGAATCAGAGGGAGCCAAAGATGTAAGGCGGCTAAAGCATAACACTTGTGTGGTGTATTTTTCAAAGCTTGTTACTATTCTGAGAATGGCAGTCGAAGATGGGTTGCTTGACAAGGTGCCAAACTATAAAACCTTAGGCGCGTTAAAGGAGTCGCACCGTGCATTTTTGACTCTTGATGAGCTGAATATGATGCACAGGACGCCGTGTTCTAAAGTGAATGAAAGTACACGTAGGGCTTTTCTTTTTTCGTGTCTGACGGGGTTACGCTACAGTGATGTGTACGCGCTCAAGTGGGGAAATGTAAGCCAGTCGAATGGGCTTTGTCGGATTACGTTCAGGCAGCAGAAGACATCGGAGTTGCAGTATCTTGACATATCTCCACAGGCTGAGGCGTTGATGGGTGAGCGCGGTGAATCCGGGGAAGAAGACTATGTGTTCGGTAAAATGCCAAATGTGGGCACGGTGACGCGCCAGCTCAACGAATGGGCAAAGGCGGCTAAGATTGAGAAACATGTTACGTTCCATGTGGCGCGCCACACCTTTGCGACTTTGATGCTGACTCTTGGTACTGATTTGTATACGGTGTCGAAGCTCCTTGGGCATCGTAATGTGTCGACCACCCAAATTTATGCGAAGGTTATAGACCAGGCCAAACGCGAGGCAGTTCTGCGCATTCCGGAACTGAAGTGAAAACAACGGGATTTAGAGGACGATGAAACGTATTCAGAAAATTGAATAATCCTAACGAAATACATATCATTGTTTTGCCAAGTAGTCGTATCTCTTGGCATGGCGAAACCCATGTTTCTCAGCTTCCGCTACCGTCCAAACAAACATCTCACCTTTGTTCTTTATTACCGTTTTGTCATACATTTGATCGAATGGCAGATGGTATATTTTCTCTCCATTATTTATGTTACATTTTATTCGAGGGAACTCAACCATCGTCAAGCGTCTTATCTCTATATTCAGCACACTTGCAAAATGAAGCGCCATTTCGGTAACTTCCGTATTCGGACCGATAATTAAACAGCCACAAACAGAGTCATACTCGGTGGAGCTCCTAAACTTGTATTCGAGAGTAGTACCGGCCAATTGCATTATAACATTCTCTCTTATTGGGGTTTTACCACTCCAGTATTTACACTGAACAATCATCACACGCACCCCAAACAAACTATAATTAGAGTTTACGGCAATTAAGTCGCGACCCAAGTCGCCCAATCTATAACGCACCCCAAACATTTCCACCTTCCACCCTTGTGCCATAAGTTGAAAAGCACAACTCATCTCAAAATCTCGACCGATAAACCAGTTGGATTTATTACGACCACGGATATATCGATCTAATGCAATTTGACTTTTTTCTGAGTCGGACAACGAATCATATTCTGATTGCGAAAGATACTCTTTTCGAGCATCGTAATGCTCATCTATCAAAGTTTGATAACTGGAATGTTCAACTCGTTCGATGAGTTCTCTTTCAGACTCAAGGTATTCTCCTAATTCAGGAAAATTCGTTTTAATATAGGAAATTTGGAATTCCAGTGTTTTATATTTAATGAAATACTCTTTTGCCTTTTTCCGCGATTCTTTTACAATATCTTCTGCTTTAAGTGCCGGATGAGCTTTGTGGCGCAAGAAGCTTTCGCGCTCGGTAAAGAAAAGGGACTCGTAATCAAATAATAACGTTGCTGCTGATTTAAAAGGCGCTGTACTCTGCAAAAAGTTCATAGTGGTATGATTCAACCTTTCGGCTTCAGATAGTTTGTATCGAGCCTCAGC
>JAAVGX010000064.1 GCA_014800065.1 Bacteroidales bacterium
TAAGAGCCTGCATTAGGGAGGAAGCACATCACGATAATGGCCACCAGCGCCCCTGCCACGAGATATGGTAAACGACGACCGAGGCGATTCCATGTGCGGTCGCTTGCCGAGCCTACTATAGGCTGAACAATCAGCCCCATCAGCGGGGGTAAAATCCAGAAATAGCTCAAATCATGAGGGTCGGCGCCGATGGTTGAAAAAATTCGGCTCACCTGAGAACTTTGGAGCGCATAGGCTATCTGAACTCCGAAGAAACCGAAACTCAGATTCCAAAGTTTCCAAAAACTTAAGTCTTGTTTTTCCTGCATATTGTTTAAGGTGAAGTAAATAGAGTAAGTATAGTAAGTATGATAATTTAAATTTATGCCTGAATATCGAGACTCTTGAGCCAAGCAATCTCTTGCTTCCAGATGTCGGGATTGGGTGTTTCGAGAATCATGGGGATTTTATCCATCCGATTGTCGCGCATCAACCGTCGGAAGAATTCTTCGCCGATGGTGCCCTGCCCTACCGAGGCGTGTCGGTCGATACGCGAACCGACCTCTCGCTGAGAGTCGTTGATGTGCATTCCCTTGAGGTATTCGAACCCAACAATCCGACTGAAACTGTCCCAGCACTCGTTGTACCCTTCCTCAGTGGCGAGGTTGAAGCCTGCAGCCATTGCATGAGCGGAGTCGATGCACACACCCACACGGGTTTTATCTTCAACTTTGCTTATGATATGAGCCAGATGCTCAAAGGAGTATCCCAGATTAGAGCCCTGCCCGGCTGTATTTTCAATCACCGCGGTCACATCCTCGGTCTTGTCGAGACAATAGTTAAGCGATTCGGCGACCAGGTCGAGGGCCTCATCCTCGGTCATTTTTTTCAGGTGTGCCCCGGGGTGGAAGTTCAGCAGTCCTACCCCTAATTGCCGGCACCGACGCAGTTCGTCGGTGAAGGTACGCCTCGACAAGGCGAGCTTCCTTGGCTCCGGGGAACAGAGGTTCACCACGAATGCCGAATGAGGCAGAATCTGCATCTTTCCGAAGCCATAGCGCGCACAAATTTCACGGAAGCGCGCCACTTCTTCTTCGGTGTAAGGAGGATTGTTCCAGCGTGTTGCATCTATTAGATTGAAGGCAAAAGCAGTGGCACCCAGCAGGTGAGCCTGCTCGGGAGCAACATCCACGGAAGGAAGAGAATCCACATGTGCACCGATGTACTTCATTTTTCAGGAATTGATGTCGGTGCAAATATACAAAATATTAATTTATAACCCGAATAATATATGTTAAATCATAGCTTCGATGATAGCATCGGCCAGAAGATTCCCCAAAAGGCGATAGCCCGTGGCGGTGAAATGCACTCCATCCTTTGATAAAAGTTCCGCAGAGCGCAGATTGTCGGCACTACCCGTAACGGCATAGGTGTCGTAGACGGCCACGCCGTTTTCACGCGCGTAGTTGAGAATCAGATTTCGCATGGTTGCCACTTTGGGGTTATCCACCAGCGTCACCGTGCGCCTGCGCGAGCCCTTCCGGCGGGTGGACATTCGCTTTTTGCACTCAGTGGGAGTGACCAGCAGAATCCTTGCTTCGGGATTGTGCGCCTGAATGGTCTTAATCAATTCGTCGATATTATATAAGACTTCAGAGGGGTCAATTTTTCCGAATGCTTCATTGGTTCCCAATGCAATCATCACCAAATCCGGCTCCAGCACTGCAAACTCGCGTCCAAAAGAGGGAACAGAGTTATAAGAGGAGTATGTGGCTCCGTTATTTCCAACGGAATGGACATAGGCACCCGTGATATCCGACGACAGCATGGCACCGGCGAATGTCACCGAGCCGTGGCGTTCGAATGTGAGTGTCACCTGGTCAAGAAGTTCGCGGAATGCGATTTCGTAGACTCCATCATCAGTGTCGGCCGCCCCGAAAATTTGCTCTACCCCGTCGGCAACCGCCTTGCTGATGGACACCGAGCCCGAGCCTTCGTAGAAGAAGGTGATGCGGTCGAAGGGAGTTTTGCACGAAATTTCGATGTTGAATTGAGTATTGACGGGTTCGATTCCGATTCCACTGAAAGGCATAATCGTTTCCCATGGTTGCTTGAGCAACTTGGAAGATCGATAAGGCTCGGGAAAGGTGAAGGTATAATCGAAAGGCTCATTTGTTCCTGCGGCTTTAAAGGGAATAATCAAGCCACGCCCTGCAGCACCCAGCCGTTCGCTGAGGCGCTCGCGAACGATTGCTCCGTTGAAGTCGGCCTGAACGTGGGAGTCGCCTAAATAGACTACCGATGTGATGCCTTCGCCAAGTTGTGAATTTAATACAGAACGCTGTAAGCCGGACCAGTCGGCGCCGTTGAACTCAATATGATTCGCGTCGAGATTCAGAAAAGGATAATCGGAATAGTTAACAGCAATTTCGCTTTCGGATTCAAATTCGGGGTTCAGTCGAAGCTCAGTCTGGTTTTCGTCGGCATCATCAATGTCGGCAGTGCTGATTTGCGCATCAGCCCACAGAGGCAGAAAAAAAGCCAGAAGCAGAACAAAAAATTTATTCATTGAGAGAGGATTGGATTGCGTGTTGAAGAAGTTTAGCCATCGCAGCGCCACCCTTGTGGTTAAGGTGGATATAGTCAGCGTTGACGAGTTTGTCCTTACGCCATTGCACCACAGCATCGCTTCCACCCATGGCCGCACGCATATCCCAGAAATGGGCACCGGTTGCAGAAGCAGCTTTTCGCTGAGCTTGGGTCATAGCGGCACTGGTAGCCATAGAGTGAACCTCGCCCCCTTTCTTATGTCCGCGGTCGCTGATTCCGAGCACCAGAATATCGGCCAGCGGATAGGCCTCACGAATACGCTCGATGGTGGCAATCATTGCTTTTTCGTAGGTGACGTAGTTTGTTTGTGAGGCGCTCAGAGCATTCATGCCGTACTCAAGTATTATGAGGTCGTAGGGCATATGGGCAGCCATACCGTGTGCCAGCGGCACGTTCATGCGCCTGTGGCTTATACCACTGTAACCGCGCACGGACATGCAATCGAGCTGAATACCGGTAGAATCGGACAGGTATGTGCCAAGGCCGATTATGCCGGGCAGGTCGGCCGTGACCTCCGCGATGGTGGTTTCGGCATCAAGCGTAATCATCTGAGGCATCGGAGATGGCGACACATTCACGGAATAGAGCTCGTCATCATCAACACTGATGGTTATATTTCCGTGATTCGGAGCTATAAAAAGCACAGAAGTGCGGCCCCATGATTTTGTTCGAGGGGAAAATTTTGCGCCTTTGTAAACGGAAGTCGCCTTATGCTCGGCACGTCCATATTCCCCTGCCAAGGTGAGCAGAGTATCGGAGCTTTTCATTTCCTTTATGGATGTCATCTTCCATCCTTTTCCACCGCTTTGGTTTACGGATTGGCGAAATCCTGCCATCTCCGTGCGCATATTTACATAGCCCACGCCTCGACCGCCATACGCCTCCTGAAGTCCGTCGCGCAAGTTCTGGGTGAGGATATCACCCTCGATGAAAGAGTCACCGATTACAGCAATTCTGACGGGACGCTCATTCACATGCTCCAGAGCTCGGGCAAAATTAGCCAAAGGTTTGGCGGCTGAGTAGTTTTCGATACCAATAGACCCGTCAGCCAAGACCGGCGCGGCCGACAATGGTTCGATAATAAGTTCGGGGGCGGCCTCTCCGAGAGCGGTACTGTCGGCGATATTGGTGTTGAGGCGCACTTGAGCAAACCCTTCCGCCGGGAGGGTATCGGGTCCCACAAAGAGGAGTTCTTCCGGAATGCTCACAGTGTCGGGTTCGAGCCCCGTAACCATCAGGGCTTCGAGCTCGGGGTCGATCATCGTTTCAGCTTCAACAAACTCCTCTACTTTAGGAAACAGGTCGCCGAAGAGGTCGAAATCCTTGATGCGGTTGCCTGTCCATCGGCTCCAAGGCAAGCAGGAGAGACCGATGAGGGCCCCCATGGAGATGAAGATAACGATGAAGGTATGTAGCGAACCGCGGTTCATTTATTGTCACTGAAAAATTTGATGAGGGGTGCTGCTTTAGCTTCTGTTTCCAGCCATTCGCTCTCAGGGTCGGAATCCTTGATGATGCCGCTGCCGGTGAAAATCTCGTATTTACCGCCGTCAACATGAGCGCATCTGAGCACGGCATAATCCTGCTTATACTGTTGGTCGGAAAAGGACAATATGCCGGTATAGAATTTACGGGGGAATCGTTCGTATTTCCGAATATTTTCAATTGCCATTTCACGCGGATATCCGCAGATGGCCGGCGTGGGATATAGGGCTTTGAGTACTTTGGAGTAGTCCTTCCGAGAACAGTCCACTGAGATTCGGGTCAACAAATGCCTCACCGTTCCATAATGACTTACTTCTCTTTCAAACTGAACAGCCGGAGCATAGGGCGCAATCCGGGAGAGAATGTCATCCACCACTATCTTATGCTCTAAATAATCCTTGGCGGTCCAGGGGCTATTCAATGTGCGGGTTCCTGCCAGAGCTTGAGTCTTTATCCGATCATCGCGAAACTTGTGGAGCAATAATTCGGGCGAGGCACCAAACCATAAGCCTGTTTCGGGGGTGTAGAATACATAGCAATATTCCACAAAAAAATTCTTGAAATAATCTTCAAAACGGGCCGAGAACACTTCGGGGTTTGTCAAATCGACCTTCATATCGCCTGCAATCTTTCGTACAATCACCGTCTTATCATAAGGATGCCCGAAAGAGGCAATCAAATCGGATATATCACTAATATATTCATCGTGTGAGGTGGATGTGAAAGGCGGATTTTGGTACTCCTTATCCTTCTTATCGAAAGGCCAGGGACGGACCTTATACTTACCGAATACCAGCGTTCCGTCCTTTTGCGTTGTACAATGATTAATCAGGGTCATCTTTCCCCAACAGTGTCGGAACAGGCCGAAAGATTTGCCTGCGGCATACAATTCAGCCGCTCGTGTGTATACGCTCATAGGGGTGAATTCACTCTTGATTGAAATATTCTCCCACGAGGTCAAACCCGTCGGTACCGGTGATTTTCACATTGTATATATTGCCGACTTCGAGAGGCACTTCGGACTTTACCACCACCACGCAGTCCACCTCGGGGGAGTCGTACTCGGTGCGGCCGATGTAGTGGTCGGGCATTTTCTCGTCGATGATTACACGCAATGTTTTGCCAACCTTTTCAGCCGCTACTTCATTAGCTATTTCCTCCTGAACGGCCATCAGACGCTCTACCCTGCGGTCCTTCTCCACCTGCGGGATTGAGTCGGTGAAATTTGCAGCTGCATAGGTATCGTCCTCTTCGCAATAGGCAAAGGCGCCAAGGCGCTCGAAACGTTGCTCGCGCACAAATTCGATGAGGTTTTCGAATGCTTCGTCGGTTTCGCCGGGGAAGCCGGTCATCATTGTTGTGCGGATGTGAATGCCGGGTACTTCGCGGCGGATACGTTCGAGGAGCTGACGAGTCTCCGCCACCGTGATGTGGCGGCGCATATTTTCGAGCACGCGGTCGTCGGAGTGCTGGAGGGCGATGTCGAGGTACTTGCATACGTTGGGATGACACGCCATTACGGGCAGGATGTCGTAGGGGAAATCGGCCGGGTAGGCGTAGTGCAGGCGAATCATTTCCACACCGGGGATAACTGCCATACGGTCGATCAGTTCGGCCAATCGGGAAGTTTTGCCCGGCAGATCTTTTCCATAGGAGGAAAGGTCCTGTGCAATGATGTTGAATTCCCGAGTGCCGTTCTGAGCCAATTCTGTCACTTCCTGAAGAATCTCCTCAACGGGACGTGAATGATGGCGTCCGGTGATCAGTGGAATGGCGCAGAAGGCGCAGAAACGGTTGCAGCCCTCGGATATTTTGATATATGTGTAGTGGGGTGCCGTGGAGAGTGTGCGCTCCCAATCGCGCGAGTTGTCCACGGCTTTCGAAGAGATATCGCTGATGATATTCTCCCAATCGAATTTACCATAAAGGCCGTCGGCTTGGGCAAATTCATCTTTGAGTTCGGCCCGATAGCGTTCGGTGAGGCATCCCATCAGATAGACGGCATTCAGTCTGCCCTGCTCCTTGTTTTGAAGCGCCTGAAGAATGTTTTCAATACTTTCTTCCTTAGCGTCGCCAATAAAACCGCAGGTATTGATAATCAGTGTCGAGCCATCGGTGGGAACGTCGTCAACGAATCGCACTTCAAAATTGGATGCATCAAAACGGTGGGCAAGTCGTTCGCTGTCCACCAGATTTTTGGAGCATCCAAGGCTTAGAATCGAAATTTTATTATTTTTTCTCACGTTTACCGAAGAGTGACTGCAGGAAAGCGCGTTTGTCGAAGGGCTGGAGGTCTTCTATTCCTTCGCCGATGCCAATGTATTTAACCGGGATATTAAACTGGTCGGAGATTCCGATAACTACCCCGCCGCGAGCGGTTCCGTCGAGTTTGGTCACAGCCAGGTCGGTAACGTTTGTTGCAGCGGAGAATTGCTTGGCCTGCTCGAATGCATTCTGGCCCGTAGAACCGTCGAGCACCAGGAGGATTTCGTTGGGGGCATCGGGGATGACCTTCTTCATCACACCGCTGATTTTGGAGAGCTCGTTCATAAGCCCTACCTTTGTGTGAAGACGACCGGCGGTGTCGATTATCACGACATCCACACCTTTTGCCACTGCAGAAGAGAGGGTGTCGTAAGCCACGGCGGCGGGGTCGGACCCGAGTTTCTGCTTCACCAACGGCACATCTGCCCGCTGCGCCCACACTTCGAGCTGGTCGATGGCAGCGGCGCGGAACGTATCGGCGGCTCCGAGCATAACACTGTAACCGGCCGACTTATACTGATATGCAAGTTTACCGATGGTTGTGGTTTTGCCTACGCCGTTGACTCCAACCACCATTATCACATATGGTTTCTTGCCTTCGGGCAACACAAAGGGCTCATCGGTGCCGGTGGTAGAGTCGGCAAGCATATCGCCGATTTCTTCCAGGAGCATTTCATTGAGCTCGTTCATATCCACATAGCTGTCGCGTGAAGCGCGCTCTTTAATGCGGTCTATGATTTTGAGAGTGGTTTCAACACCAACATCGCTTGTGACGAACACTTCTTCGAGCTCATCGAGGAAGTCGTCGTCGATAGTGCGTCGGCTTGTAAATACGCGTTTCAGCTTACCCAGCAAACCTTCCTGAGTACGCTGCATTCCGCGGTCAAGATTCTCCTTTTTCTCGCGTGTGAAGAACCGGTCAAAAATTCCCATATATGGCTTTCCTTTATTTTTATGCAAAGATACGAAAAAACCTTCTATCTCACAACAAATTCGCCTTAGTTTTGTGGCATATTTGGCACACTAATCCACGGCGGGTTCATTGGTAATGGCCAGGTCGATAACCTTCAGGACGTTGTCCACGAAATGGAAAGTCAGCCCGTCGGTATATCGTGCGGGCATATCGTCGATGTCGCGGCGGTTGTCGGAACTCATGATGAGGGTGTCGATTCCTGCGCGTTTGGCAGCCAGGATTTTTTCGCGTATTCCACCCACGGGGAGCACCTTACCCCGAAGAGTAATTTCTCCGGTCATGGCAATACGGGGCGTTACGCGAGTATGACGGAACACAGACACTATTGCTGTGGCAATGGTGATACCTGCCGAGGGACCATCCTTGGGTATTGCGCCTTCCGGGAAGTGGATATGCAGGGTGTATTTATCAAACATCTCGGGGTCGATTCCGAGGCGCTCGGCATTAACCTTCACCCATTCATAGGCTACGGTGGCCGATTCCTTCATCACATCTCCAAGTTTGCCGGTAAGAACGAGCGAGCCTTGTTTTGAAGGCGCCAAGGCAGCCTCCACGGTGAGAATTTCACCACCCACCTGAGTCCAGGCCAGGCCGGTAACCACGCCCGCTTTTTCATTGCCCTCATAGCGGTCCGACTGATATGGAGCCAAACCGAGGAAGGAATACAAATGTTCAGGCTTGAGCCTGTGGGGTACCTTCTTATTCTGCATCTTGGCCAAAACCATCTTACGGCCAATGGCAGCGATACGCTTTTCCAGCTGTCGAACTCCGCTCTCGGCGGTATAGGTACGAATAAGGTCCATCAACCCCTCGTCGGTAAATTTCAAATCGTATTTTGCCAGTTTCTGAGCTTCAAGAACACGGGGCACTAAATGTCGACGCGCAATTTCCATTTTCTCTTCAAGCAGATACCCCGGTATTTCGATAATTTCCATGCGGTCCAGCAACGGACGGGGAATGGTGTCGAGGGTATTGGCGGTGGCAATGAAGAGGACATTGGAGAGGTCGAAGTCCACATCGATATAATTATCGTGGAAGTGACAATTTTGCTCAGGGTCAAGCACTTCCAGGAGTGCAGCCGAGGGGTCGCCCTTGTAGTCGTTTCCGATTTTGTCGATTTCGTCGAGCACAATCACGGGATTATTGACACCGGCTCGTTTGAGGGCATCGATTACACGGCCGGGCATAGCACCGATATAGGTGCGCCGGTGTCCTCGGATTTCCGCTTCGTCGTGAAGTCCGCCGAAGCTCACTCGCTCATATTTACGCCCCAGAGCCGAAGCCACCGAACGTCCGATCGAGGTCTTGCCCACACCGGGCGCGCCCACCAGACATATAATCGGAGCCTTACCCTCGGGATTATGCATCATAAGTGCTAATTGCTCGAGGATGCGCTCCTTCACCTTTTCCATCCCATAGTGATCGGCCTCGAGTACATTGGCTGCGCTCTCGAGGGTAGCCGTTTGGGGCGATGATTTCTTCCAGGGTAAGGCCAGAAGTGTTTCAAGATAGCTGTAAAGCACCGAATAATCGGGCGATGAAGGATTGAAACGTCGCAACTTATTTATTTCGCGATGGAACAGATTATATACCGGATCCGTGAGCACATTGGGGGTTGCCCGAGCCGCGAGCTCGTCCACCTCATCGGCATCGTCGCCGTAAAGGGTTTCACGAATAGCATCCATCTGCGATTGGAGGAAGGCGTTCTTCTGGTTCTCGCTCAAAGTCTGACGGGCTTTGTCCATGATTTCCTCCGTGAGCTCCATGCGATGGCGGAAAATATTCAGCTCGCCGAGCAACAACAATGCGCGGTCGTGTACGGAATCCGTTTCGAGCATAGCCCATTTGCGACGTGTTTCCAAGGGCAGATTCGTACACAGATAGTTGATCATCATTGTGTTGTCGCGCATGCTCTTGAGATTATCCAGTATACCTGCAGGGTCGGAATGGCTGAGGGCCTCAGTGACCACGCGGCGGATCTGCTCGCAAAGCACATCGAACTCCAGCGGATTATGAGCGGGGACATCCTCATGCATCACAACCTTTGCCGCCAACTGGTCGGGCATCGACGAGGTGGCACCCTCCACAATCTCAAAGCGTGAACGAGCACGCACAAGAGCTCCCACCGAGCCATTGGCTTCAAAAATCTGGAATACGTCCGCCACGGTGCCGTAAGGAACGATATCTTTCAAGGTAGGATTATCAGTGTCAGGCTCAAGCTGACACACCACTCCTATGGGTTCGTGCTCATTTCCGGCCCATTCAGCCAGCTTTCGCGAGGCTTCGCGCGATAATTCAAATGTGACGGTCTGACCCGGAAACAGCACTAAATTACGTGTTGGCAACAGCAAAAGGGATTCGGGATTCGGCTCCTTATTAAATACAGAAGGATCGATCTCAATCCTACGAAAACCCATTTCGGCCATCTCGCCATCTATATCGTTCTTTTTCATTCCTATTTTTAACTTGGTTACTATCCTTTAACAATCGGACATGCATAGTGATGCAAAAATCGCGCCAAAATTACGAATTTTTCACCTTTTTTCAAAGTCCCCCTCACAACACCTCGCCGTAGTCAAGATTCGTAAAGCTGCATCCACTTGCAGATTATTAAAGTGCCCCTCGCCCACTTAACTATGGTGATCCACCTGGAACCTGATAGAACACGGTATTTCCTATTTATGACTCATTGTTTGACTTTTACTATCCAACCCCTTTTTTTGCCTTCTGGACGGGCAATGTACCCTTTTTCGGCGAGGTTGTCCACTTGCTTTTGGATTGCGGAGCGGCTTATGCCGAGGATTGTGGATATGGTCGATAGGGATGCATTAGGGTCTGATTGA
>JAAVGX010000065.1 GCA_014800065.1 Bacteroidales bacterium
AGCTCAGTGCCTCACCATGCTCCCGGAAGCCGGAATTCAAAATGTTTATTATAAATCGGAGACCACCCTCCCCTACAAGGCCCATCTGGACCAGCAGAACGGCTATCTGATCGGTCGTTACAGCCACGATGTGGCTATGGAGAACGGTATTCGTTTCCATGTGGATTGGCTAAAAGGGCAGAAAACCGGATTCTTCGTGGACCAGCGCGACAACCGCGAACTCCTGCGCCGGTTCAGCAACGGCCGCAAGGTTCTCAATATGTTCTGCTACACAGGCGGGTTCTCGCTGTATGCTCTGGCGGGCGGAGCTCAAAAGGTTGTGTCGGTGGATTCGTCCGCGAAGGCAATCTCGCTCACAAACGCCAACGTGGAGCTGAACGACCCCGGGACCACTCGCCACGAGGCTTTCGCCGAAGATGCGTTCAAATTCCTCGACTCTATTAAAAAGGATGAGTACGACCTTATCCTCCTTGACCCTCCGGCCTTTGCAAAGCACCGCAGCGCACTCCGGAATGCCCTTCAGGGGTACCGCCGACTCAATGCCAAGGCCTTTGAAAAAATTGCTCCCGGAGGAATACTCTTCACCTTCTCCTGCTCGCAGGCGGTGAATAAGGACCAATTCCGCCTGGCTGTATTCAGCGCAGCCGCTCAAAGCGGACGCAAGGTGCGCATACTGCACCAGCTCACCCAGCCGGCCGACCATCCCATCAACATCTACCATCCTGAAGGAGAGTACCTAAAGGGGCTCGTTCTGTATGTAGAATAACCCGGCAGAATCAACGGAAAACTATAAACCATCTCAAAATATGAAACTTAAGCAAATCGGCATAGGCGCTGTTGCAGCTGCTTTTGCAATTTCAACAACTATGTGTACTAAAACAAACGCACCCGCTACGGCTGACGAGTTCGACTACACCGTCGATCGTTTCGCCGACATCGAAGTGCTGCGCTACAAAGTTCCCGACTTCGAGAACCTCACCCTTCAGCAGAAAAAGCTGGTCTACTTCCTGAACGAAGCAGCTCTGTGGGGCCGCGATATCCTTTGGGATCAGAATCACGCCTCCAATCTGGACATGCGCAATATGCTCGAAGCCGTCTACACCAACTATAACGGCGACCGCTCGCTGCCGGAGTTCAAGGCATTCGACACCTATATGAAACAGGTATGGTTCGGCAACGGTATACATCACCACTATTCCAACGATAAGTTCGTGCCCGGATTCAGCCGCCAATTCCTCGAACAGCAACTTGCCGCCCTCCCCCAGGGTACACGTCCTGAAAACTACGCCGAACTGGTGGAACTCATCTTCAATCCCGAGCTGGATGCAAAGAAGGTTAATCAGGCTGCCGGTCAGGACCTTATCGTGACTTCGTCCAATAACCTCTACGGCCCCGGGATAACCCAGGAAGCCGTTGAAGCATACTACAACGGGCTCAAAAAGGCAAACGACCCCACGCCCATAAGCTACGGTCTTAACACTCGCGTAGTGCTCGAAAACGGCAAAATCGTTGAGCAGCCCTACAAAATCGGCGGTCTCTACAGCTCTGCTATCGAAAAAATCGTTGAAAACCTCGACAGCGCTTCCGTATACGCTGAAAACGACACCCAGCGCACCATCATCCGCTCGCTCATCGATTTCTACACCACCGGCGACCTTGCCACTTTCGACCGCTACTCAATCGAATGGGCCGAAGATACAATCAGTCAGGTGGACTTCATCAACGGCTTCATCGAAAGCTACGGCGACCCCCTGGGTATGACCGGCGCGTGGGAATCAATCGTTAACTTCAAGAACATTGAAGCCAGCGAACGTACTGAAAAACTCAGCGCCGACGCTCAGTGGTTCGAAGACCACAGCCCCGTGTCACCCGAATTCAAAAAGGACAAAGTGAAGGGCGTATCCGCCAAGGTAATCACCGCCGCTATTCTGGCCGGCGATTCCTACCCCGCCACTCCTATCGGCATCAACCTGCCCAACGCAAACTGGATTCGCGCTGCACACGGTTCCAAATCCGTTACTCTCGAAAATATAACCCAGGCCTACGACGAGGCATCCCACGGCAATGGCTTCAACGAGGAATTTGTTATCGACCAGCCCACTCGCGAACTGCTTGACAAATATCTCTTCATCACCGATAACCTCCACACCGACCTCCACGAATGCCTCGGCCATGGCTCGGGCAAACTTCTTCCCGGCGTTGACCCCGACGCGCTCAAAGCTCACGGCTCCACCATCGAAGAAGCTCGTGCCGACCTTTTCGCACTCTACTATCTGGCCGACCCCAAACTGCTTGAAATCGGCCTTCTCGACAACCCCGAAGCCTACAAAGCCGAGTACTACAAGTACATCCTCAACGGCCTGATGACCCAGCTGATGCGCATCGAACCGGGTAAGGACGTTGAAGAAGCTCACATGCGTAACCGCAAGCTCATTGCCGAATGGGCATATGAGCACGGTAAAGAAGCAAACGTGATAGAACTCGTTGAGCGCGACGGCAAAACATTCATTCAAATCAACGACTACGAGGCACTCCGCGGCCTCTTCGGCGAGCTGCTGGCCGAAATCCAGCGCATCCGTTCCACGGGCGACTACGCCGCTGCTGAAGCCCTTGTGGAACAGTACGCCGTGAAGGTTGATCCCCGCATCCACCGCGAAGTCCTCGACCGCTACGCCGCCCTCGACATAGCACCCTACAAAGGCTTCGTTAACCCCGTGTACACCGCCGTGCGCGACGAAAACGGAAACATCACCGACGTTACCATCGACTACACCGAAGGCTACACCGACCAGATGCTCCGCTACGGCAAACAGTACAACGGCCTCAAAAAATAACGCCATACGCCTAAATAGTCGAAATAAAATTTGCACAGGTGATAAAAAATACCTACCTTTGCAGTCGCTAAGCCTATTTAGGGCCGCAAATATTATTAACATCAAAAAATCTTCTTACAATGCACTTAAGCTCTGAAGAAAAAGTAGAGATCTTCGAGAAGTACGGTAAGGGCAAGACTGACACTGGCTCACCTGAAGCGCAGATTGCATTATTCTCAGTCCGTATTGCTCATTTGACTCAGCACCTGAAGTCAAATCACAAGGATCATACCACTGAGCGCGCACTGAAGATGCTCGTAGGTAAGCGTCGTCGTCTTCTCGACTACCTGATGCGCAAAGACATCAACCGCTACCGTGCTATCATCGCTCAGAAGGAACTTGGCATCCGCAAGTAATCCAAGCGCAGAAAGCTCTAAAGGCCACCAAACGGTGGCCTTATTTTGTACATACCTCACATTCAGCCATGATTAATCGGGATTTATCTCTAATTTTATGACTTTCAAGCAATTTATAATCTCATCCTTTCTCTGTGGAGTTGCCGCTCTGAGCGCTTTTGCCGAGCAGCCTTGGCAGGGTCAGTGGATAAGCTCGCAGTACACCAACAGTACTCCCAACACCTGGATTGCGTTCCGCAAAGATTTCAGCGTGGACCAGGTGCCGGATTCGCTTACGGCCCGAATCGGCGCCGACACCAAATATTGGCTTTGGATCAACGGCGAACCCGTGGTGTTCGAAGGGGGGCTTAAACGTGGCCCCAAACCGGGCGCAACTTATTACGATGAAGTGGAAATTGCTCCTTATCTGAAGGAAGGCGACAACACTATTGCGCTGCTGCTGTGGCACTTCGGTAAAAACGGATTCAGCCATGCCAACAGCGGGACGGCTGCCGTGATTTTCGATGCAGCTCCTGTAGTGGTATCGGACAACAGCTGGCGTTCCATCGGCATGACGGCCTTTTCCAACACCGATGCTCCCCACCCCAACTTCCGACTGGCCGAAAGTAATCTGCGCTACGACGCCCGCAAGGCCATCGACGGCTGGAACATGCCCGAGGGTCAGGTGCGAATGTCGCCCGTGGCGGTCATCACCGAGGCAGGTAACGAACCATTCGGCGAACTGGTGGCGCGCCCAATCCCGCAGTGGAAAAACTATGGTCGTAAAGCTTACGAGAGCACCTCTACCAACGGCGATACCATACGCTGCCGTCTCCCCTATAATGCCCAAGTGACTCCATACCTCAAGGTTAACGCTCCGGAAGGGAAAACTATCCATATCCTCACCGATAATTACAACGGTGGATCGGCCTACAATGTGCGCGCTGAGTATATCACCCGAAACGGAGTTCAGGAATACGAAAATCCCGGGTGGATGAATGGTCATCAGGTGCTTTATGTGGTGCCGGAGGGAGTGGAAGTACTTGATTTACAATATCGCGAAACGGGCTACGACTGCGAATTCAGCGGTTCGTTCGAGTGCGACGATCCCTTCCTGAATGAACTCTGGAAGCGCTCGGCCCGTACACTCTACATCACCATGCGCGACACCTATATGGACTGTCCTGACCGAGAGAGGGCACAATGGTGGGGCGATGCCGTAAACGAACTCGGTGAAACCTTCTACGCCCTCTCCCCTTCCGCCAACAAATTAGCCAAGAAGGGTATCCTTGAGCTGATGAACTGGCAGCGCGACAATGGTGTAATCTACTCGCCGGTGCCTTCCGGGAACTGGCGTAAGGAACTCCCTATGCAGATGCTGGCTTCAGTGGGGTGGTACGGCTTCTACACTCAGGGATTCTATGCCGACGACTTTTCCTTCGTGCCCGAAATATATCCCGGTCTGAAAAAATATCTGCACGAAGTGTGGCAACTTGATTCCGACGGCCTTGTGGTGAGCCGCGCCGGCGACTGGACCTGGGGCGACTGGGGCGAAAACATCGACATGGACATCCTGACCAACTGCTGGTACTATCTGGCACTCAAGGCGGAGCGGGAATTTGCCGTCATGCAGGGTCTTGACGAAGATGTGGCCATGATCGAAGGAATTATGCACGGCATCGAAAACGCATTCGACAGCCGTTTCTGGAATGGCGATGAGTACCGCTCCCCGTCCTATACCGGCGAAACCGATGACCGCGCTCAGGCAATGGCCATTGTTAGCGGACTGGCATCTGAAGACAAGTATCCGGCCCTTGCTCAAGTGCTTGCAAATGAGTACCATGCAAGTCCATATATGGAGAAATACGTGCTGGAAGCATTGTTCAAGATGGAATTGCCCGAGCAGGCGATGGATCGAATGCACAAACGCTACGCCAAGATGATGAATTCCAAGTTGCCCGACGGTTCGGATTATACTACCCTGTTCGAAGGTTGGGGCATCGGCGCCGAAGGCTTTGGCGGCGGCACAGTGAACCACGCCTGGAGCGGCGGACCGCTGACAATGCTGAGCCAGAAGGTTTGTGGTATCGAACCCACCTCCCCCGGCTTCCGCACTTTCGCCATTCGTCCGCAGCTTGGCAACCTTAAAGAGGCGAGTGCCACTGTAGAAACGAATTACGGTCTTATCAAAGTGGCACTCCGCCGCGAGGGGCGCCATTTGTTCGCCAAATTCACCGTTCCCGAAGGCACCACCGCGAGCATCGATACACGCCGTGGCATCCGCACTTTCGAAGGCGGAACCTACGATCTTTGTCTGACAAAATAGGTCAGTTCGAAGTAGATTTGATTATTTTGATTACGCGTGCCGGATTTCCCCCTACCACGGTGAAGTCCGGCACATCTTTTGTGACAATCGCACCAGCGGCCACCACACACTGGCGTCCGATTTTGACTCCGCTCATAATCTGAGCTCCGAAACCTATCCACGAACCCCGTCCTATAACCACCGTCCCGCGTGTGCGAGTTGGTTGGTGCATCACAGGCGTCTCGGTATCGGTGAAGCAATGGTCGCGGTCGGTGATATGGACGTAGGGGGCCGTGATGACGAAATCCTCTATCACGATTCTTTCGCTACACCCCAAGTCATTGAATTTGCCCAAATTAACGCCTTCGCCCAAAACAATTTCGGGAGTTTGCGCAATGGGATTGAGCGTGAAGGTCGTGTTAGGGCCGATGATAGTGTTTTTTCCAACAACAACGCGTCCACTACCCTGCACCAGTACATCCTTGCCAATATACAAGCCCTCGGCCTTCAGCCCGGTTCGATACCGTCGGAAGGCTTGAACAACGGGGCCGGTCAAGCGGCGAAAAATTCCGAAAACGCTCATACTCCAAGTTTTTTAATTAAAGCTTTTATACGCCCGACTGCCGGATTAATGTAAACCAATCGCAAAGCGAGTCTTCTGAGAGCAGCCCCCGGCAGTGCGAACAATCGTGCCGAGAGCAATCCTGACAACAAATCGCGATTCCTCCGAACATAGGCTTGCCAACTATCGAAGGATGCCCCTGCGCTATCGCGGAATCCGTCGAGGTGATACTCATTTGCGGCAATAATGACCTCGCGTTTGAGCTTAGGCCATGGACACACTCGGGCTGTTTGCTCGATAGTTTGGGCGAGCAGTGTGAGTTTGCGGTCGCGCAACTTGCGATGGCTCAGGCTATCAGGCAAAATACGGTAATTATACAGCTCAGCGCCGATAATATACAGGCTTTCTATTCTGTTTGCAAATTGCAAACAGAATTCCTCATCTTCCTTTATTATCAGGTCGGGATTAAAGCGAATGCCATACTCTTCAATGATTTGGCGCTTGAAAGCCTTGTTCCACGTAAAGCCGAAAAAGCGTTCCGGTGAGCGGAACAGACGCGTCAAGGCAATATCAATGTCAGAGCTGAACTCGCCCTCCGGACTTATGGGGCAATGATTCACCGCGGTAGGAGTAATCTCCTTGTAACCAAAATAAATCATGTCGAAGCCCGCCCGTTCCTTTATCCGTTGGAAGAGTCTGGGGTCGATATAGTCGTCGGCATCCACAAAAACCACATACTCGCCCTGAGCGATATCCAAACCGCAATTTCGGGCAGCTCCAGCGCCCTTCCGTGGCCCTTGCAGGAGAGTAGCCCGTGGATTTGCGGCCACAAATTCGGCGGCTACCTGAGTAGAGCCGTCGGTGCTGCCATCGTCAATCACTATGATTTCAGCGCCATCCATCCGCAGGCTATCCAAGCACTCGCCCAAGTAGGACACAGCGTTGAAAACCGGCACTATGAACGAAATGAAGGGCTTGCTCATAGCTTTCGGCGGAGAATTTTGTTAAGGATGAAATGCCTCTCGGCGGGTCCGAAAGCGATTACGAAGGCAAAAATTGAAATAACCGTTACGCACGCCAATGTTGTTTCGACCACGAACCAAAGATTGCGCAGATATGTATGATGGATTTCCATCTGAGGCGCAATCAAACCGTAAGACACCATCATCCAAATCACTGCTCCGGAAGCACCGATGGCAATCCATGTGCGAATATTCGTGAGGATATAGTGACCGACAGGCAGCTCGGGAATCTGAATTTTCACAAAATACCATCCCAAGAGAATCACGCAGGCCACAGAAATAATTTCAATCTGGTAGACTGTGTTTACGCCCCAATCAAACCAGCGCAGCAGCACATATGCCACCACCGGAGAAATGAGGTAGAATGAGCCGCTGATGAATGAGATGTTGCGGACGTTTCCCGTGGCATGCACCCCGGTGTTGTTCACTCCTATAATCACATGAGCGAATGCCACAATCAGCGAAAGACGAATAAAATCCACAGAAAATTCGGGAATCTGCCCCAACCACAGCCACATCACCCTGGGTGTTTCAATCATCAGGGGCACGGCTACCAGAGCGTAGACCAGCATAGTGAACTGCACCGAGCGGCTCATCAACCGCCCCATCGAAGAGTAGTCCTCTCCGGCATACTGCTTGATGATCTGAGGTCTGAAAGCCTGACTTACGGCGTTGGTAAATCCGAGAATAGAAGTTCGCACGGTGAATGAAAGCGTAAAGGCGGTGTTGGCCAGCACACCGAAAAACATATTCAGGAGGATAGGAGTACCCTGCTCCTGGGCAATTACGCCCATATGTCCGTAGAGGTCGTAGACACTGAACCGTGCCATCTCGCCGAACACTTGTCTGTTCCATTTCCACTTGAACCTCGCTTCTGGGAATTTGCGCACACAGTACATGCGGTAGGTCAAAGCGAGGAGAATATTGAGAAGGCACATCAGAACGGCGTAAAATATTAGGCGGTCGCTGTCGGTGAGCAACAACATATACACAATACCCAACTTGAGCACCACAGCCACACTCTCCATGTAAGCGTAGACCTTCATTTTTTCGTGTGCAATAATCTCCGCACCATAAGGTACCTGAGTAAAGGACACGATCATGGAAATAATTGTGAGCTGGTACAGGACATTTACGGCAAACATACGGTCAGGCGGGAAGTTCATCTTGTTATTTACGAACCAAAGCCCCAGCGTTTCGGCCAAAACCGTCACCACAGCAGCAATTACGATGTGCACCAACAGGGCGGTGGAGAAAGTGTCGCGCACCTTTTCGATATCGTTCTTCCCTAAAGCAAAAGTGATGAAGCGAGACGTAGCCCCTGCCATGGCAGTGTTCAGGAAGGAAGCCATAGCCACCACACCACCAACCACGCCCCAGATACCGTAGTCCGAGTCGCCCAACACGCTGAGCACCACACGCGAGGTGTAAAGCCCCACGATGGTGACCAGAATCATGCGCAGAGTCAGCGCGATGGCGTTTCCGGCTATTCGGTTGTTATCGACCTGCTCTCCCACTTAGCGATTCGGTAGAGATTGCATCCTAAATAGTTACCGAAAACAATCGGGATGTAACACTTCATTAAAAATTGAGCGGGCTCGGGTGCGGCCCAGAAATAGAAAGCATCGGCAATGCAGTGCGGGAATCCGCACAGAATGAACGTGGGCACGCCCAGCAAAAGCACCCAGAAGTTACCCTTGTTCGCAGCCTGCACGGCGGCAGTCATGATGAATCCGCAGGGAATGGCCAGCACGGCACATTTCCACCACCCGGTGGCCACACGGAGGTCGAGGATGGCCTGGGCAGCCTCTCCAACTGCGGATGCCATAAGCGTGCCCACCAGCCCCGTTCCGACCAGATTGCCGAAAAGAATAGCCACGAGCCACCACAGGCCATCCTTACCCCACACAAACTGAGCTTTGCCGGTGAAGAGATGGAAGCCCGAGGCTATGACGGCCAGCAGTCCGAAGCCGAACATACAGGCGCCCACCACACCGCCCACCTTGAGGTAGACAGTGCCCGCGATGCCTATGGAGACTCCGGCCAGGATTGACGCACCATAGCGGTTGATATTGAAATTTTCCATTGAAGATTCGTTCTATGATTGGTTTAGTATGCAAATTTAACCCAAAGTTAGCACTAAACCAAATTTCCGATATGCATTGAGCCCAAAATATCATCCCAGAGCCTCGAAAAAGTCATGAAAATCCGGAATCACCGAGGCTGCTTTAAGTCGCATAATGGCGTTTTGCACCTTCTTGAAGGTTTTCTTTCTTATGGCTTGCAGCACGGGGGTGAAGTATTGGGAATCCGGCGGAATGGTGGGGCTGATAATTGGTAATTTAGTATTTTTCGTCACTCCATTCCAGTTACATATCAAGGTGTACACCTGTTGTCTTTCTTCCTCAGTGACAGGATTTTGCTCGATGGGTGGCACCTCCGTGGAGGCGTCGGCGACGGCCTCAGTGTCGGTTACGGTTTCGGCTTCGGTGTCGATGGATTCGTGGGTTTCGGATTCCGGCATAGAGACGTTGGACTCTTTGCGAGATTTTGCGCGATTACGGCATTCGTCGATATCCGCTTTGATGAATCCGAATGCGATAATCCGGGCATCGTCGGTGAAGGAGGGTTCAGCTCCGGTGAAGAAATACTGCATCACCGCATCCAATACGTCGGTGCGCAGTTGGCGGTCGCATTTGTTGAGGATGTTGAACCAGGTTTGTTTGAATTTGAGATGTGATTGCATATTTGTGAATTTTTAAGTAGTTATTATTTTCCACAAAGTTACGATACCCCCATTTTCAAATATCGTATGATTTGGCAGATTGCGCAAAACTCACTAACTCACCGGGGTGGATTGTGATGGTTATGCGACTACCGGACCGCTTTTCGTTGTTTTTGGGGGATATCTACGGGGTGCAACCGGGTTGCAATTAAGAAAGGTTTTGAGGTAAAATTTTGAGATGGCTTAAAGATTTTGTATCTTTGTATTCAAAAGGACTAAACTAATGGATTTAATATACTCACTCCTCAATATACTCAATGAGATGTCGCCCTACGTGCTGCTGGGGTTCCTGATAGCGGGAATCATGCACGCGTTTGTGTCGCGACGCACCTTTGCACGCCATTTGTCGGGCAAAGGCTTCAAGTCGGTATTAACCTCCGCCGCCATCGGCATTCCGCTGCCCCTGTGCTCGTGCGGCGTACTCCCCACAGCCATTGCAATGCGTCGCAACGGAGCCTCGCGCGCCGCATCCACATCATTTTTGATATCGACACCCCAAACCGGGGTCGACAGCATCGCGGCCACCTGGTCGCTCTTAGGGACGGCCTTTGCCGTGATTCGTCCGGTAGCGGCGTTGGTAACGGCGCTGTTCGGTGGTGTGGCCGTTGGGCGCACAGAATCCGACGAAGCCCCCGAGGCTGAAGCCTGTACCGTTGTAGCCGAAGATGAAGAACTGCCCCGCGGATTTTGGAACAAGTGCAAGGCAGCTCTGCGCTACGGCTATATTGACCTTGTGGGAAGCATCGGCAGTTGGCTCGTTATCGGCCTGATAATCGCAGCGTTGATTACCGTATATGTTCCGGCCGACTTCTTCTCCTTCCTGGGTGGTTGGCCTATCTTATCCATGATTGCCGTGTTGCTCATAGCTGTGCCTATGTATGTTTGCGCTACGGGTTCAATTCCCATTGCCATGTCGCTGATGCTGAAGGGCCTGTCACCCGGCACGGCTCTTGTGCTCCTGATGGCCGGACCGGCCGCCAATTTCGCCTCCTTCACGCTCATATCGCGCGAGATGGGTCGTAAAGCAGCAATCGTCTACCTTGCCTCGATCGTGGCCGGTGCGCTGGCCTTCGGACTCGCCATCGACTATCTGCTGCCGGCATCATGGTTCAGCTTCGCCCACACTCATGCCGGATGCGCACATCACGGCGTCGGATTCGAGCTGTTCCCCACCATCTGCTCCTCCGTGCTTGTGGCTCTGCTCATATACACATTTATAAAGAATCATCTTCCCAATAGAATAAATTCCAATACAATGACAAAAGAATATAAAATTTCGGGTATGAACTGCCCTCACTGCCAGGCAACTGTAACCAAGAGCATCAGTTCCGTAGAAGGAGTAGAGAATGTAACAGTCAACCTCTCAAGCGGTATTGCCACCGTGGAAGGTGAGCCCAAAGATGAAGAAGTTATAGCCGCCGTACGCGCCGCCGGCTTCGATATAGCCTGAGAAATATGAAAACAGCCCTCATTACCGGAATCACAGGCCAGGATGGTTCATACCTTGCCGAACTGCTGCTCGAGAAGGGCTACGATGTGCACGGCACCATCCGACGCTCCAGTGTGGACTACCGCGAACGTATAGCCCACCTGGAAGGTCGCCCCAACTTCCACCTCCACTATGCCGACCTGGGCGACTCCATGAGCATCATAAAGATATTGAACCTGGTGCGCCCCGATGAGGTTTACAATCTCGCGGCCCAGAGCCATGTGCAGGTTTCGTTCGACACTCCGGAATACACCGCCAATGTGGATGCCGTGGGGGTGCTACGCATCCTGGAAGGTATTCGGCAATGCGGCCTCGAAAAGACCTGCCGTTTCTATCAGGCATCCACTTCGGAGCTTTATGGCAAAGTGGAGCAAGTGCCTCAGAATGAGGAGACTCCATTCCATCCCTACTCGCCCTACGCAGTGGCCAAGCTCTACGGCTTCTGGATTGTGAAAGAGTACCGCGAGGCCTATGGAATGTATGCCTGCTCGGGTATACTCTTCAATCACGAAAGTGAGCGCCGCGGCGAAACCTTCGTAACGCGCAAAATCACCCTCGCGGCCGCACGAATCGCACAGGGCCGACAGGAAAAGCTCTACTTGGGCAACCTGTCCTCGCTGCGCGACTGGGGCTATGCCAAGGACTATGTGGAATGTATGTGGCTGATTCTCCAGCAGCCCGAGCCCGACGACTATGTGATAGCAACGGGCGAGCAGCACTCTGTGCGCGAATTCTGCCTCTACGCATTCCGCCGTGCCGGTATCGAACTCCGATTCGAAGGCGAGGGCGCCGATGAAAAGGGTATCGATGTAAAGACGGGCAAGGTGCTGGTGGAAGTGTCCAAGGATTTCTACCGCCCTACCGATGTGGTAAATCTTCTGGGCGACCCTTCCAAGGCTCAGAAAAAATTAGGCTGGAACCCGAAAAAAACCGCATTTGAAGAGCTTGTAAATCTGATGGTTGACTCCGACATGGCGAAGGTGGCCGTAGAACGTGCCGGCGACCAGGTGCGCATCAATCTTGAGGAATACCTCGAAAAAGGAATTGTGCGATAATGGATAAAGACTCAAAAATCTATGTGGCCGGACATCGCGGCATGGTAGGTTCGGCAATTTTGCGTGAACTTCATCGTCAGGGCTACCACAACATCATCACCCGAACACATGGCGAGCTGGACCTCACCGACCAAAAGGCCGTGGACACCTTCTTTGCGCAGGAAAAGCCTGAGTACGTGTTTCTTGCAGCGGCAAAGGTTGGCGGTATAGTAGCCAACAACGAAGCGCCGGCCGACTTCATGTACCTCAACATGATGCTTGAAATGAACGTAATCAACGCCGCCTGGCGCTACGGCTGCAAGAAGCTTGAATTTCTGGGTTCGAGCTGCATATACCCGCGTATGGCCGAGCAACCTATGCGCGAGGATTGTCTCCTGACCGGGTCGTTGGAAAAAACCAACGAGGCCTATGCCTTAGCCAAAATATCCGGCCTGAAATACTGCGAATTTCTCAACCGCCAGTATGGTACGGACTTTATCTCGGTGATGCCCACCAACTTATATGGGCCCAACGACAACTATCACCCCAGCCACTCCCATGTGCTGCCGGCATTGATACGCCGATTCCACGAAGCCAAAGAGGCCGGTGTGCCCAAGGTGATATGCTGGGGCGACGGCTCTCCGCTGCGCGAATTTCTCTACGTGGACGACCTTGCCAACCTGTGCGTGTTCCTGATGAACAACTATTCCGGCAACGAAACCGTCAATGCCGGCACGGGCAAGGAACTGACCATCAAGGAATTGTCCGAAACAGTGGGTCGCGTGGTGGGATATAAGGGACAAATCGAGTGGGACACAACCAAGCCCAACGGCACACCGCGTAAGCTCCTCGACGTGAGCAAAGCCACAGCCCTGGGGTGGACCTATACTACTGAATTAGAGGACGGTATCGCCCTCGCTTATAACGACTTTCTAACGAATCCAATGCGCGCCGAGCGCTAAACATATGCAGATAATAATTCTCTCCGGAGGGTCCGGAACCCGCCTTTGGCCACTGAGCAACGATGCTCGTTCCAAACAATTTCTGAGGTTGCTGCCCACAGCCAACAGTGAGGAGCGCGAATCAATGATTATGCGCGTGGTTCGCCAGATTGGCGAGGCCGGACTGGATGCGGAAATAACCATCGCTACCGGAGCCTTGCAACGCGACGCTATCCTCTCGCAGATCGGCGACCGGGTCAACATCGTCACAGAGCCCGAACGCCGCTACACTTTCCCGGCAATCTGCCTTGCCTGTGAATTTCTGCTCAAGGAAAAGAAATGCAGCCCGGACGAGCCTGTGGTGGTAATGCCTTGTGATGCATTCACGGGCTCCGGCTACTTCCAGACCATACGAAAAATGGCTTCCGAAGTGGAAAAATCCGTGGCCGACATGGTTCTGATGGGTATTAACCCCATTTTCCCATCCACCAAGTACGGCTACATAGTGCCAGACAAGGTGCATGGCGCCCACGGTGTGATTCCGGTGAAGAAGTTCGTCGAAAAGCCCGATGTGGCTCAAGCATCGGCACTGATTGAGGACGGCGCTTTGTGGAACAGCGGCGTGTATGCCTTCAGGCTGGGCTATATATGCAATCTGTCCAAAAAATATGCGACCGGAGAGTCGTTCGAAGATATCCGTCGGCAATTCGGCAGGTTTCCCATCACGAGTTTCGACTATGAGGTGGCGGAAAAGGCTGAATCACTGGCGCTTATACCTTTCTACGGCCAATGGAAGGACCTTGGCACATGGAACACCCTCACCGATGAACTCCGCCACCAGACCTACGGCAACGTGGTGACGGACGGCAAGCAAATCAACACGCACATCATCAATGAGTTGGATATGCCCATCATGTGCATAGGCACACAGAATCTGGTCATCGCAGCATCGCCCGACGGCATTCTGGTAACCGAAAAAAGCCGAAGCGAGGACATGAAGCGCTATGTGCCGCAGATACATGAGCGCCCGATGTACGAGGAGCGCCGGTGGGGCACCTACAAGGTGATTGACCGTGTGAGCTATCCCGACGGCTTTTCGGCTCTGACAAAGCAACTTATCGTCAATCCGGGTTGCGCTCTAAGCTATCAGCGCCACAGCTACCGCGATGAGGTGTGGACGTTCGTGGATGGCGAAGGGGAAATCGTGCTGGACGATGTCCGAAAGCCGGTGCGCCGAGGCGACACTTTCTTCATACCCAAGGGTCAGAAACATGCCCTGCGTGCCATCACTCCGCTCACTTTTATCGAAGTGCAGACGGGCACCAATCTTATTGAAGAAGACATCGAGCGCTTCCCCTTCGATTGGTAATCCATCTCTCAGCGATATAAAACGAGCTCTCCGCGTTTGAGAGAGCGGTCGTAGAGGGCTTTCATAAGTTCGCTGTTATAGCTTCGGCGCAGTTGCGACAACAGTCGTTCGCGCACCAGTGGCTTGGCAGCCTCAAAAGGCATAGCTTCGCCCGCAGGTATCGACTCGCTCACCGACAGCAGGTAGGTGAAGCCGCCCACACTGATATTCAAGGGCTTGCCGGCGCGGATAAATTCCGAAGCCCCTCCGGTAAATACATAGGGAATCTTTGATTCTATCTGCTCCCAATCCACCCAACGGTCGCGAAAATAATCGTAGTGAATGGCCGATGACAGAGCCTCCTTTTCGAGCTTATCCATATCGAGAGGGCGGTTTGAACTGTATAATCTCTTGATTTCATTGATGTGCTCCGCCCCATCCGGCAGTTTAAGGTACACCCCTTTTACGAGAGGACGGTCGAGCACAAAATCTTTTTTATGACGGTCGTAGTAGGCTTGCAGGGAGTCGTCGCTGAACACACCCGTGTCGGCGTGACGGGCCATCTGGCGTCGATACTCGCTGCTGATCAATTCACGGCGGTATTCCTCAACCAAGCGGTCTATCTCCTTCATATCCACTTCTTTGGAGGCCACACGCAGCACAAGACGGTCATCGATCCACTTCTGGCAAAAAGCCTGCACGAATTTTGTAGAATCCTCCGCCGACAGTCCACTGGGCATCTGAGAGCGAACCTGCTGCATTCGCAGAAATTCGCCGTCGATGCTTGCAATGGCATCGTCGGGCACCGGAACAGATTCGCCCTTGGCACAGGCAGCCAGAGCAACTGCCGCGCCAAGGGCGATGATTAGATTGATGAGTTTCATTTTGCGTTCTGTTTCAAGGCCTTAAAGACCTTTTGATTCACTTTCACCTTATGTGATTTGCGCATCTTATCCACCCACTGCTTCTCCAGTTCGGCCTGATAGTCAGTCACGGCCTGACCGCGAACGTCGGCGGGTTCTTCTGCGCGAGTGATGTGCTTTCCCTTGTAGGCGGCATATGAAGGCCACTTGGCACCCGCTTCCACTGCGGGTTTGGGGGCGCCGAAGCCAAGGTAATCGCTGATCTTATTCTCTCCCTTTGCGGCAACGATACGTTCTACCTTCACATCGCGCCCGAAGCGTTTGCGTACGTCGCGGGTGAATTCGGCCGGGTCGGCGGTGGAGAGGCTGTCGGCATATGCTATGGCGGCATTCAGGATGGAATCGTTGCTCGCAAAGATTACAAATGCCTTGAAGCGAGGTTCGTCCCAAGTGTACTTTTCGATATTTCGGTTGAAATATTCGCGGAGTCCTTCGGTATCCTTGGAGGCCTTGTTCCACACATTTCGATTGGAAATTTCATAGAGCAGAATGCCGTCGCGGTATTCATTTACGAGGTTTCGATAGTCGGGACTTGTGAGGTAAAGGGCGTCGCGCTCATAGTCGAGCACACGGTCATTGAGCATATCGGCGGCCATTTCCTGCACCATTTCTATGGCCTGGTCGGCACTTTGGACGCTTTCGGGCGATACTGCTTCAAGCACTTCTGCCATCGTTACAGCCTTGTCGGCGAATGTGGCGGCGTTGAGGTTCTGGGCTGCTACATTGGCTATTACGGTAGCGTCGTAAACGTTACCATTGGCCGATATTGCCTCTTTCAGCACTTCGAATGCTTCAGGATTGACCTTGGCATCGAGGGTGGAATAAATACGGTCGATGACCACCTTTTCGGGGAGATTTCCACGATAATCCCGCTCCATGGCTTTCAGAATTTGTGGACGGAGTGTCTCCAAAGACTCAACCGGGCGATGCGCATTTCGCTTGATAATGTGGTAGCCGAAAGCTGTGCGCACGGGCTTGGACACTTCGCCATCGCGCAGGGCGAAGGAAGCTGAGTCGAACTCAGCAACCATGGCGCCACGGTCGAAGTAGCCCAGATTGCCGCCCTTGGCCGCTGAACCGGGGTCCTCGGAGTACTTCTTTGCCAGCTCGGCAAAGTCGCCTCCGGCCATAACTACCTGATACAACGAATCGATACGAGCTTTTGCCTGAGCCTGACCGGTGGCATCTTTTCCACGGGTGAGCAGCAGGATGTGGGAGGCGTTCACTTCGCCCGCTGCAGGGGTAATGCTTTCGGGGCGAACGAGATGGAAGCCCATGCCGGAATTTACAATGTCCGACACCTGATGCAGCGGTGTGCTGTAAGCCGCTTCCTCAAAGGGCCAAGGGTAGCGATCGGGGGTGACCATACCCATGCGTCCGCCGCGGGGTGCGGAATAGGCATCGAGGGAGTATTTCTTGGCGGCGTCCTCGAAGGTGATTGTTCCGGCGGCGATTTCTCGCTTGAGCGAGTCGGCAAGCTGATAACCGGCTTTATCCAACGACAGCATTATGTGGCTCACATACACATCATTAAGGCGATGGGAGTACGAAAGATTCACCAACGAATCCTCCGTGGCCTTATCGCGGAAGTAGGGCTTGGAGAGGTCGCGGCGGAAGGTGGCGTATTCCTGCCGGAATTCGGGAGTGTTCTGCAAACCGGCTTCTTCGGCATCGGCAACCTTGAGCTTGTACACCGTGAACATGTCCAGGTACTGGTCAAGCGTCTGGGGTTGTTGCTGCTGGGCGTTGTTTTTGTTGAAGAGGTACTCGAATTCGCTCACGTGCACCGGCTTGGAGTCTACTGTCATGAGCACAGGGTCGGCCGCCTGAGCACTGACGCCCATGGCTACGGCCAACCCTGCAAGTGTGGGTAGAATGTATCTTTTCATCTGCTTTATTATATCGAAACAATCGTTCTCTATGGAACTCGATATAATAACGCACTTTTCTTTATTTTATTGTCTGCTGGAGCTATAGTTTGGTGCTTCGCTTGTGATTGCCACATCGTGAGGGTGACTTTCAGCCACGCCGGCATTGGTGATGCGGGTGAATTGGGCGTGGTGGAGTGCTTCGATGTCCTTGGCACCACAGTAACCCATACCGGATCGCAATCCGCCAAGCATCTGATATACAACCTCGTAGAGCGACCCCTTGTAAGGCACACGGGCGGCAATACCTTCCGGAACGAGTTTTTTAACATCGCTCTCGTTAGCCTGGAAGTAACGGTCCTTGGAACCTTTTTCCATAGCCTCGAGGGAGCCCATGCCGCGATATGTCTTGTACTTACGGCCATTATAGATGATGGTATCGCCGGGCGATTCTTCTACACCGGCCAACATTCCGCCCAGCATCACCGAGTAAGCACCCGCTGCCAGAGCTTTGACGATATCGCCGCTGTAGCGGATACCTCCGTCAGCAATCAGGGGCACGCCGGTGCCTTCGAGGGCCTTCGCAACATCATAAACGGCCGAAAGCTGGGGTACACCAACACCTGCGATAACGCGAGTTGTGCAGATGGAGCCCGGGCCGATGCCAACCTTCACGCCGTCAGCTCCGTTTTCTACAAGGTAGCGGGCTGCCTCGCCGGTGGCTATATTGCCAACCACAACGTCGAGTTCGGGATATTTTTCCTTTACGGCACGGAGCACGCCGATCACACCCTTTGAGTGACCGTGAGCGGTGTCGATTACGATAGCGTCAACGCCGGCAGCAACCAGAGCGTCGGCACGCTCCATGGAATCGGTGGTGACACCGATGCCGGCGGCAACACGCAGACGTCCCAACTTGTCCTTGCAGGCGTTGGGTTTGTCTTTCGCTTTGGTAATATCTTTATATGTAACCAATCCTACGAGCTTGCCCTGAGAGTCAACAACGGGCAACTTCTCGATTTTGTATGACTGCAGGATGTCGGCAGCTTCTTCAAGATTGGTGCTTTGTGATGTGGTAACCAGGTTTTCGGATGTCATCACTTCGGCGATGGGACGGTTGAGGTCGCGTTCGAAGCGCAGGTCGCGGTTTGTCACGATTCCTACGAGTTTGCCTTCCGAGTCCACAACGGGTATACCGCCGATGTGATATTCCTTCATCATCTGCAAGGCATGGCCGACGGTGGCTCCACGGTCAATGGTAACCGGATCGTAGATCATACCGTTTTCGGCACGCTTAACGGCGTGAACCTGACGAGCCTGCTCGGCTATGGTCATATTTTTATGAATTACGCCGATACCACCTTCGCGGGCTATAGCGATTGCCAGCTCGGACTCGGTAACGGTATCCATGGCCGCTGATACTATAGGAACATTCAGTGTGATGTTCCGGGAAAAACGGGTTTGTAAATTTACTTCGCGGGGGAGAACTTCGGAAAAGGCCGGAATCAGCAATACGTCATCGAACGTAAGACCGTCCATCTTTACTCTATCTGCAAGAAACGACATAACTTTTTAGTGTTTATTGCATGCAAAGGTACAAAAAAATCCCCACCCACGCAACTCCGCACCCATTTTTTTCTTTGTTTCAAATGATCAAAGGTTGACCGGAATGATGTTACTCAGACATTATCCCGACAACCTATAAAATTAATCTACAACTATTTATGAATATTCTTAGCGGTCGTAGCGGTAGCTTGACATTGATTTCTGCAAGCTTTGGCGGGCCACGTAGATTCGCGATTTAATTGTGCCCAGAGGCAGGTTCATGTGATCGGCAATCTCCTGATACTTGTATCCGGCCAGAAACATTGAGAAGGGAATTCGATACTCGTCGGAAAATGAATTGATGGCATCGGTGATTTCGCGCACGCTCAACGACCCCTCAGGCGTTTCGGAGGCTGTGTCCTGCGACAAATTCAGGAAGTAGCTGTCCTCCGTGGTGTCTACGAACACATTGGTGCGTTTCTGATGGCGATAGTGGTTGATAAAGAGATTTCGCATGATGGTAAATACCCATCCTTTGAAATTGGTGGTTTCCTGATATTTATCTTCACTGTCCAGCACCTTCAGCGTGGTGTCCTGCAGCAGGTCGTTTGCATCATCGCGGTTCTGGGTGAGTGTAAAAGCAAAGTTGAACATATTTTTCTGGATGCCCAGCAACTGTTTTTGAAAGTCTTGTGAGGCCATAGGGTAGAAGTTTTTAGTGAATCAATATTTTTTCAATTATTACAACGCCTATCACCCGCTAAAAGGTCGCTCCTTCACGAAAGTTTATCTTTCTTTCACACTCGTTAAACCTTCGCCGGACCATTATAAAAAGCACAATCGCCGCAAAAAACAGCGGCGATTCCTTTAATCATCATGGTGATGTTTGTGGTGATGTTTGGGCTTTTTGTGTTTGGGTTTCTTTTCCTTTTTATGTTTATGGTGGCCATCCGGGCGGAATTCGTTTTCAAATTCTACTCCTCCGTGAGTGCGAATTGTTCCACAGGAAGCCAATGTGCCGCCTAATGCGATCAGTGCAAGCATCAGCACAGCGGTGGAGAGGCGGAGTCTTTTCAAACCGTTTTTCATATTCAATGGATTTTAGGGGTTATGATATAACTACAAACTCATTATATAAATAGTTCTGCTTTCCAAGAGCATTTATATAGATATATCGAAAAAAATTATTGTACATTGAACCGAATGGGGGTTTATTGTGTTTTATAGGTAAAACAAAGTAACTAACGCACTAACAAAACTGAATATGACAACCAAAAGCATTAAAGGAACCAAAACCGAACATAATCTGCTGGCTTCATTTGCCGGCGAAAGCCAGGCTCGCAGCCGTTACACCCTCTTTGCTCAGAAAGCCAAAGAAGAAGGCTACGAGCAGATTGCAGCAGTATTCCTGGAAACAGCCGAGCAGGAATTGAGCCACGCTCGCCAGTTCTTCAGCCTCCTCGAAGGCGGCATGGTGGAAATCACCGCTGCTTATCCCGCAGGTGAAGTTGGCGACACCAAAACAAACCTTGCCGAAGCCGCCGCAGGCGAACGCGAGGAATGGGGCGACCTCTACGAAAACTTCGCCAAGGTTGCTCAGGAAGAAGGATTCCCTCAGATTGCAAACCTCTACAAGCTTATCGCCAAGGTTGAGCAGATGCACGAACAGCGCTATCTCAAGTTGCTCGAACGCCTCACAACCGGCACCGAATTCGAGCAGGAAGAACCGGTAGAATGGATGTGCCGTCGATGCGGCTTCACCATCACCGCCAAGGCAGCTCCTAAGCGTTGCCCCGTTTGCGGCATGGATCAGGGCTGGTTCGAACGAAAAGCAAATAACTACTAATTCGAGTATAACACAAAACCCCGCAGGAGATAGACACGACCGTGTCTATCTCCTGCCTCGTTATTGTACTGTACAATCCCACACCCTATTCGCTACATTTTGCCCGAGAGCTTCTCCCGTAGTTCGGTAGGAGTTTCATTGTAAGCCTCGCGGAAACATTTGGTGAAGTAGGTGGGGGTGGAGAATCCTACCTGATAGGCGATTTCGGATATTGAGAGGGATGTAGTTGTGAGCAGTCGACGCGCTTCCTTGAGGCGAATGTTACGGATGAGCTCTACCGGCGAGAAGTTCGTGAGAGCCTTTATCTTTCGATATAACTGACTACGACCCAAGCCGAGGTCAGCCGCGATGGCGTCGACGCTCAATTCACTGTCACTCAAGCTGCTTCGCACACGCTCCAGGAATTTATTGTAGAAATCGTTGTCGATGTCGGGTCGAACAGCTTCGGCCGTTTCGACTGCATTTGACGGGTCGGCTCCTACAGGGCCCGGTGCAGCCTCGGAGCTGGAATATATGTTTCGGATTTTACGTCGGTTTTCAATGAGGCTTTGGCATCTTGCCAATAACACTTCGGCAGAAAACGGCTTTGAAACATATCCGTCGGCTCCGCTGAGATAGCCCTGGGCACGCTGCTCATCGAGCGAGCAAGCAGTCAGCAGCAGCACGGGTATATGAGAAGTGGATACTTCATCCTTTATTCTACGGCAACATTCCAAACCGTCCATTCCGGGCATCATCACATCAGAAATGATAATATCGGGTACATACTTTGCAGCGGCATGGAGCCCGGCTGCACCATCGGCAGCCTGAATCACATTATATTTATCTGCCAAAAGTGATGCAACCATTCGACGTATATCCTCGTTGTCGTCGATAACCAGCGCCAAAGGTTTGTCCTTATCGAGCACAACGGCTTCGGAATTCACCTGGCCGAGTTCGGTGTTGACATCATTTTCGGATATGATTCGAGTAGTCTCGGCAACTTTATCCACATGGCGCACGGGAATTTCTACAATGAATGTGGTGCCACTACCGGGCATACTTTCAAGGCTGATAGTGCCGCCGTGCAGATCCACGAACGCTTTCGCTACCGACAGCCCGATGCCGGAGCCCGACGAATGCACTCGGTCCACCATAAAGAATCGGTCGAAAATCCGCGCTTGGTCGGCCAATGCAATTCCGCTACCGGTGTCGGACACGGAAAACTTGAGCCTGTCTCCATCCATTTGTGCGCAGAATGTGATTTTTCCGTTGGCAGGGGTATACTTGAAAGCATTTGATAGTAGGTTGAACACCACTCGCTCCATTTTCTCGGTGTCGATAGCCATAAAGATAGGACTTTCGGGAAGATTCAGGCTGAGGTTGATACTTCTTTCACGAGCCAGCGACCGGAACGATTCCACCCACTCCCGTGCAAGCGAGCAGAAATCCACTTCCGCGAGGTTCACGTCCATAGCTCCGTTCTCGTACTTACGGAAATCGAGAATCTGATTGATCAGCCGCTTGAGAATACGCACATTTTTATTGGCTATGGTTGCCATAGAGTGCTGCTGTGGTGTGAGATTATCGGCCTGCGCCAGTTGTTCTACCGGCTCGGCGATAAGCGTAAGAGGAGTTCGCAAGTCGTGACTCACGTTGGTGAAGAACATCAATTTGGATTGCGTTGCCGCGTTGAGCTGTTCGTTCATCTGCTCAAGCTGTATTTTCTGGGCTTCAAGCTGTTCATTCTGAGCCAGCAAGGCCTCCTGATGATGACGGTGCGACCAATATGCCCGCAACAACATATATAGAATAATCAGCAGGAGGACCAGTATAATCAGAGTTCCGTACATAATTGCCCGCTGTGCCGAATGCTCAATCCAGTATTGGTCAAGTTGAGTTTTGAGCATCTCCATATGTTCGGTTTCCTCTGCCAAAGCCTCATTCTGATTCAGCAGCAAATCCACATTTGACTTGTCCACTGCCGAAAGCGAGGGCAGCATAAGCAGAGTGTCGTAAGGTTGATTGTGGAGAATATTGAGAGCCGTACGAACCAGCCGATGCCCTTCGGAGGGGTAAATGAAAGTGGCGTCGATAGTCCCGTCGGCCACTGCCTTGATACCGATTCCCGGAGCGGCGTCAATGCCGATGACCTTCAGGCTGAGACCACGCCGACGCGCCACATCTGCAGCGGCGATAGCCATGCGGTCGTTGTGGGCATAAATAGCATCAAGCTCACTCCCATATATATCAAGGAGAGAATCGGCCACAACTTCCGCCCGCTCATAGGTCCAGGCTGCATCCTGAGAAGCCACAACAGTCATATCCTCCAATGCGCTGTGAAAACCATTGTGACGTTCTCGGGCAGGAGTTGACCCCATAAGACCCTGAATTTCGAGAATACGCGCCCGGGAGCCCGCAAGTTGACGCATATAGTCGGCGGCGGCACGTCCGATGGCGGCATTATCCGCTCCCTGAAAGGCGGTGTAGTCGCTGCCGTTCACACTACGGTCAAAAATTACTACCGGGATGTTGCGGCGATATGCTTCCGATACTATAGGAGTGATTGCATCGGCTTCGTTGGGCGCAACAATAATGGCATCGAAGTTATTATCTATGAAATAGCGGATATCCTCTATCTGACGCTCGTTGTTGTCGCGTGCAGATCGAATTTCGAGACTGACTTCCGGATGAAAGAGCACCTCACGCTCGAGTTCGGCATTGAGTTTGGCTCGCCAGTCATCATCGGAGCACTGGCTCACACCTATACGGTAGTGTTCTGAGCCGGAGCACGAGCAAATCAGAAGTGCAAAAATGATGCTATAAAAGATATGTCGGAGTTGAAATTGCATGGTCTATAGCTTAAGGATGGTACAAAAGTAATGAATTTTCATTAAAAATGAAGCATTTGAGGTCACAAAAGGTGTATTGCATCATTATTTATATTGATTGCAACATATGTTATTTCCGAACCACGCCTTTATGAGTAACTTTGCGATGTCGGAATAAGAACGACTTTTGCAAATTGATTTTGAGGTAATAATTTAGGTTCAACAGTTACTAATCTAAGGTAATCAGATGGGCATTTTTCGTTCTCCTCTCTCCTCCCCTCCCTTAATATCCTATTGTATAAAATCTTAAATCAGCCATATAGAATGAGAAATAAATTCATAATGACCCTCATGGCACTTGCCTGTACAACGGGAGTCTTCGGCGAAGAACCGGAAGCCGACAAAGGTGTTGAAATCCGCCACTTGAGCAACAACACCACCATGGTCCGCGTCACCGGCGACGCCAAGTACCTGCTCCTGCCAATCCAAGAATCCAACAACGACGCAAAAATCAGCGTCAGCGTAGCCAACCAACCCCAAACAACTTTCTACGCCCGTCTTGCCAAGAATAAAGTAGACTATCTCGTGCCCTTCGACCTTACTCCCTACGAAAATGAAGCGCTCCTGCTGATGGTCGAAACCGAGCAAAGCCGTAGCAGCGTGCGCGATGGCGCCGAGGACGCCGTGTGGGAATATATCAGTACAACCGACACCTTCGACACCGCCAACAAAGAGGCCTATCGACCCGCTTTTCACCACACACCGCTATACGGATGGATGAACGACCCCAACGGCATGTTCTATAAAGACGGGGTCTGGCACCTGTACTATCAATACAATCCCTACGGCTCCAAGTGGCAAAATATGACCTGGGGACACTCAACATCCAAAGATTTGATTCACTGGGATAACGCTCATCCCCTTGCACTCGTGCCCGATGCACTCGGCTCGATATTCAGCGGCAGCTCTGTGGTTGACCACAACAATACCGCCGGATTCGGTCAAGACGCTATTATTGCCATGTACACCAGCGCCGGAACAAATCAGCTTCAGAGCCTCGCCTATAGTGTGGACAATGGCGAAACATTCACCAAATACCCCGGTAACCCAATCGTAACCACTGACTCCGAAGCTCGCGACCCCAACATATTCTGGCACGAACCCACGCAGAAGTGGATTCTCACACTCGCTCATGCTCTCGATAAGGAAATGCTGATCTACTCCTCTCCGAACCTGATTGACTGGACCTACGAAAGCAGCTTCGGCAAGGGCGAAGGTGCCCAAGGCGGTGTGTGGGAATGCCCCGACCTCTTCGAACTACCCGTACCCGGTACCGACACCTCAAAATGGGTGTTAATCTGCAACATAAACCCCGGCGGACCTTTCGGCGGTAGCGCTGCCCAATACTTCATCGGCGACTTCGAGGGCCACAAATTCACCGCCGACATGGATCAGGCCGGTGTAGTACCCACCAAGTGGATGGACTATGGCAAGGACCATTACGCCACCGTGAGCTGGAACAATGCCCCGGACAATCGTCGCACAGTCATCGGATGGATGAGCAACTGGCAGTACGCAGCCGAAGTGCCGACCTTGCAATACCGAAGCGCCAACACCCTACCCCGCGACCTCAGCCTCTTCCACGATGCCGACGGCGAACTTTTCCTCGCCTCAGCTCCCTCACCTGAAGTGGACGCTCTCAGAGGCAACCTCGTCCAGAAAATCAACTCGCTCAATCTCTCCTCTACAGGAAAGCGTGTAAACCTTCCCTCCGACGGTCTTTGCGAAATCACATTGGATATCGATGCAAAAAACGCCCGTATAGTACGCCTGAACCTGTCCAACAATGACAATGAACGCGTCGTAATGGTGTACGACCCGTCCAAGCACACCCTCTCGTTCGACCGCCGAAATTCCGGCCAAAATAACTTCAGCTACGAATTCCCGGCTGTTGTAAAAACTCCCACTTTTGAGGATAACGGAAAAATCAGCCTCCGCATCTTCATCGACCGCTCTTCCATCGAAGTGTTTGAAAAAGACGGTCGCTTTGTGATGACCAACCTCGTATTCCCCACTGCCCCCTACACCACCCTGACACTCTCCGCCGATGGCAAAGGAGCAAGAGTTACCAACCTTAATGTATTTGATATCAACAACTAAAACCAACTCCAATGGAAAATAGAAATATTGCCGCAGTACAGCCCAAATCCACCGTGCTGCAATTCATCCCGGTGATGCTCTGCTTCTTCGCCATGGGCTTTGTGGACCTCGTTGGAATCGCTTCCAACTACGTCAAAGGCGACCTCGGCCTGAGCGATTCCGAAGCAAACTTCCTGCCGTCACTCGTATTCTTCTGGTTCCTCATTTTTTCGGTGCCCACAGGAATGCTGATGAATAAAATCGGCCGAAAACGAACAGTACTCGTAAGTTTGATAATCACTGCGGCATCTCTTGTAGTACCCCTCATTGGCGATACCTACGCAATAATGCTGATTTCCTTCTCTCTCCTTGGCATCGGCAACGCCGTGATGCAGACTTCCCTCAACCCGCTGGTAACCAACCTCATCGGCGACAACAAACTGGCATCGGCGCTTACTTTCGGCCAGTTCGTCAAGGCCATCGCATCCTTCCTGGCTCCCATCATTGCCGCCTGGGGCGCTTCCTATGTGGTGTCCGACTACGGTTTGGGGTGGAAGATTCTATTCCTGATCTACGCAGTGGTATCACTGGTATCAATCGTTACTCTCGCAGCCACTCCAATCAAGGAAGCTCGACCTGACAAAGCCTCCGGCGTAATGGAATGTATCCGACTGCTCGGCCGTCCTTTCATCACACTTTGCTTCTTCGGAATCATATGCCATGTGGGCATCGACGTCGGCACAAACACCATCGCCCCCAAGATTCTGATGGAACGCCTGGGCCTCACCCTCGCAGAAGCCGGTTTCGCAACTTCGGTCTACTTCATCTTCCGCACAATAGGCTGCTTCGCCGGCGGATTCCTCCTGCGCTCTATCTCCTCCAGGATTTTCTTCGGTATCTCTGCCGTGATGATGCTGGCCGGCATGGTGCTGATGGCATGGGGACAGTCAATGACAGTCCTTTACATCGGAATCGGCCTGGTAGGATTCGGCAACTCGAACATCTTCCCTATCGTGTTCGCACAAGCTCTCACCTACGCTCCAACCGAACGAAACGAAGTTTCCGGCCTCATGATCATGGGTCTGTTCGGTGGCACTATCTTCCCCCTGCTCATGGGATATGCTTCCGATGCATTCGGCGCTCAGATTGCAGCTGTGGCGGTGATGACGGTCGGTGTGATTTATCTCCTCTATTACACAACAAAAGTGAAAGCTTGATGTTATAATATTAACCCTGAACAGGCACGTCGCGGATGCTGCCAAAACTTTAAAACTAACCCTAAAAATGGAAAACAAGAAAGATATAGTAGTAGGTATGGGCGAAGCCCTTTGGGATGTCTTGCCCGATGGAAAGAAAATCGGTGGTGCGCCGGCTAATTTCGCCTATCATGTGGGCCAGTTCGGCCTAAACAGCTGCGCTGTGAGCGCTATCGGCGATGATATGTTGGGAAATGAACTCCTGGCCAACTTCAATGAAAAAGGCGTCAACTACCTGATTGAGAAAGTACCCTACCCCACCGGTACCGTGCAGGTTGAGGTAGACGAAGTGGGTGTGCCTCAGTACGAAATCAAGGAAAATGTCGCCTGGGACAATATCCCCTACACAGCCAAGCTCGAACAACTTGCCGAGCGCACAAAGGCCGTTTGCTTCGGCTCTCTGGCACAGCGTAATGTGGTGAGCAGAAAGACAATCACCCGCTTCCTCGATGCCATGGAAATGACTCCCGACACGCTGGTGGTATTCGACGTTAATCTTCGTCAGGGATTCTACAACCGAGAAATCCTCACAGAATCCATGAAACGTTGCAACATCCTCAAAATCAACGATGAGGAGCTCGTAACGGTGAGCCGTATGTTCGGCTACCCCGGAATCGACCTGCAGGACAAATGCTGGATTCTCTTAGGCAAATACAACCTGAAGATGCTCATTCTCACCTGCGGTATCAACGGCAGCTATGTGTTCACTCCCGGGAATGTATCCTTCCAACCAACTCCTATTGTAGAGGTAGCCGACACTGTCGGTGCGGGCGACTCGTTCACCGCAGCTTTCATCGCATGCATTCTTCGCGGTATGAGCGTCCCCGAAGCTCATCAGCGCGCTGTAGACACTTCCGCATACGTCTGCACTCAGAATGGTGCCATGCCCACTCTCCCGCACTCCCTCACCAAATAATCAAGTATATTCCCTATTTGACTGGGCCGTAATCTCTACGGCTCAGTTTTTGTTGTATAACCCGGCCGATTCCCCACTCTGAACCTTTTGGCTATCAGGCTTGTTTCAGTGATATATCTAAACCTAAAGTTCCCGATTGATGAAAAAGACCCTTCTGAAAATGATTACCGGGCTCGTGGCGTTGAGTTCTTTCTCGCTTCAGGCCCGCACGCTTACGCCCGAGCAGGCTCTGGAGCGCGTGCAAAGCGGCTCCTCTATGCGTATTAACAGCAAAAGCAAACCGCAGCTCATCTACACGGCCACTGCCGACAACTCTCCGCAGGCCGGTGCCTATGTTTTCAGTACGGGCTCTCAGGGTTTTATGGTGCTCAGCGCCGACGATGAAGCACCCGCTGTCTTAGGATATTCCGATAAGACGGCCGTCAATAAGGAGGATATGCCCCCGGCCTTCAGATATTGGCTTGAACAGTACGCCTCTCAGATTGAGGCAGCCCGAAATTATGGTGTCCGGAAATCGGCAGCAAAGCACACTCCTCACGCCGCTATAGAACCCATGGTGAAGACCCGGTGGAATCAGAACGCGCCCTACAACGATATGGCTCCCGAGGTAAACGGCTCTCGTAGCGTAACCGGCTGTGTGGCAACGGCGCTCGCACAGATTATGAACTACCATCAGTGGCCGGCGAAGGGGCAGGGCTCAAACAGTTACGAATGGACAAGTCAGAACAAAACTCTGTCGCTCGATTTTTCAACGGTGACATTCGACTGGGACAACATGGTGGATGAATACAGTTCCGCATCCACAACCGCCGAAAAAGAGGCGGTTGCTCAGCTGATGTATGCCTGCGGCATTGCGGTGAATATGCAGTATTCGCCTCAGTCAAGCGGCACTCAGTCCTATCTCGTCGCCAACGCGATGTACAAGTTTTTCAATTATGATAAAGGCATAGTGGTTCTCAACCGCGATTTCTATAATCTTTACGATTGGGAGGACCTTGTGTACGACCAACTTGAAAATTATGGCCCCGTACAGTACTCGGGTGTAAGCTCCGAGGGTGGACACTCTTTCGTGTGCGACGGGTACAGCTCCGACGGTTATTTCCACATAAACTGGGGATGGGGAGGCATGAGCGACGGATACTTCCTCCTCACTGCTCTCGACCCCGAAACTCAGGGCATCGGTGGCTCATCTTCGGGCTACAATTCTTATCAGGATATTGTTGCGAACGTGGGACGACCCAAGTCCAATACCTCTTTCGCAAGCCTTATGAGCATGAATTCCTTCAACCTAAAGGCTTCTAACGCTTCTTTGGGCAGCTCCGTGACCGTGACAGGGTTCACTTATAACGGCGCTATTCAAACTATTGCAGCGGGCACTCTGGGCATGAAGGCAGTCAGCGAGTCCGGGGCTGTCACCTATATGCAAGGTACAGAATTTACACAACTCCCCAGCTATGAGGGATATAATTCCTGGACTTTCACCATTCCCTCCTCTTTGGCCGAGGGGTCTTATATGATCAGTCCGGTGTTCAAGAATGGTTCGGGGGATTGGAAGGACGTTCAGGTACCCATCACCGGTGCCACATATTATATAATGAGTGTGGCCAACGGTGTGGCAACTTTGACCAAGCCCGAACCGGTCACTCTGACGGCGGCTAATGTTGACATTACCTCGGACATCTACGCCGGTGTGGCATGCCGCATCACGGCATCTCTCAGCAATGAATTCGATAATGATTTCTACGGTTACATCGCACCGGGTCTTATTTCAGGCTCTGAGGTTTACGCTCTGGGCACATCAACTATGGTGAATGTGCCGGGCGGTAGCTCCACGGAGCTCGACTATATGGGGTCGTTTACCCAAACTCAGAGTAAGGGCGATATTGCAACCGGGCAGTACGGACTGGCGTTCTTTGACCTCAACACGGGCGAAGCCATCTCCGAACCGGTGACAGTCAATGTAAATGCCAAGCCTACAACCACTTCCGCACAGGTAACGGGATTGACTCTGAACACCAACAACATTGTCACCGACCTCGCGGATGTGACTTTCAGCGGTAATTTCCGGGTTACGGAAGGTGCGTTCGGCGGCTCTTTCATCGTGTTCATCTTCCCTGAAAATGGTGGAAATTCTATCGACTATGTTTACTCCAAGCCTATATTCGCCGGAACCGGTCAGTCGGAAGAATTCTCCTTCAAGGGGGCTCTGTCGGCGGTTGAGAGCGGTAAGAACTACATCGCCGCGGCATTCTCCGGCAATACTCAGCTGAGCGCCGGCACTACATTCAGCGTTGATCTGAGTTCGGGCATAACCGACCCGCAGACGCTTCCCGAAGGTATGTACCCCTCCATGACCGATGGCGTGACCACCTTCTCCGGTGAAACTCCGGCACTTATCCGCGTCTACTCCACCGGCGGTGCTTTGATGACCGAAGTCCAAAATTCGGAGTCGGTGGACCTCGCTCCTCTGCCCTCCGGAGTATATTTTATCGAAATTACTCAACAAGATAATACATCACGAATCATCAATCGAGTGATTAGGCGTTAGTTATAATTCTAACGTGGCGAAGGGGGTAGCCTGTGAAGGATATCCCCTTTGTTTTTTTGCAAAATTTTCTTACCTTTGCAAAACCTAAACCTACCCCCATGTACGAAGGATTTTTCCGTGTGGCTGCGGCCTCTCCATCTGTTGTTGTTGCCGATACTGCGACAAACTGCTGCAATATTATATCGCTTATGAAGCAGGCCGATGAGGCCGGTGCTGACCTTGTGGTATTCCCTGAAATGTGTATCTCCGGCTATACCTGCGCCGATTTGTTTCACTCCGAAACCTTGCTTCAAGGGGCTTCGAAGGGTTTGGAGGATATTGCCTCCGCTTCGGCTAAATTTCCGGGGCTGGTGGCCGTGGTGGGGTTGCCCGTGCGCCGGGGTGCGCGGCTTTACAACTGCGCTGCCGTCGTGGCTCAGGGTGCCGTAAAGGCCTTGGTGCCAAAAACATACATCCCGAATTACAATGAGTTCTACGAGCGTCGGTGGTTCGACGCTGCTCCGCAAGCGCCAGTCGAGGCTGCTTTCGGAACCGACATCCTCATTGAACATCGGGGAGTCAAAATCGGCATTGAGATTTGCGAGGACCTATGGACGCCCGTTCCCCCGAGCTGTCATCATGCTCTTGCAGGAGCGGAAGTGATTCTTAATCTGAGCGCCTCGGACGATTTGATTGGCAAATACAACTATCTGCTCGACCTGGTCCGACAGCAGTCGGCCCGCTGCATCTGCGCCTACGCATATGCCTCCGCCGGGTTCGGCGAGTCAAGCACCGACCTGGTGTTCGATGCCAAGCTGGTGGTTGCCGAGAATGGTTCGCTCATGGCACGCAACAAACGTTGGACTCGTGGAAATCAGATTGTCATGTGCGATGTGGATATACGCGCAATACGCCGCGACCGTATGCACATCGGCACTTTTGCCGACTGTGCCGCCCGCGAGAACTCCAATCAGGCTTCCGTGGTGGTCATTCCCGAAAAGGCAGGCCGCCGAAGCTCCGACTTCAAACTCATGCGCCATATCGACCCCATGCCCTTCGTGCCCGCGGCCGATGAGTTGCTCAATGAGCGGTGCGAGGAGATTGTCCATATCCAGACTTCCGGATTGGCTCAGCGCTTGGCCGCCACCCATACCAAAAATCTTGTTATCGGCATTTCAGGCGGCCTTGATTCTACTCTGGCTTTGCTTTTGGCCGTGCGTACTTTCGACTCGCTGGGACTGGACCGCAAGGGCATCACGGGCGTGACTATGCCCGGATTCGGAACCACCGGGCGCACGCACACCAATGCGGTGACGCTCATGGAGGCTTTGGGAATCACCACGCGCGAAATATCAATCGTTCCGGCTGTAAATCAACATTTCAGCGACATCGGGCACGATCCTTCCAATCATGATGTAACTTACGAGAACAGTCAGGCGCGCCAACGCACATACCTCCTGATGGATATTGCCAACCAGGTCGGCGGAATGGTGTTAGGTACCGGCGACCTCTCGGAACTTGCCCTGGGATGGGCCACCTATAACGGGGACCACATGAGCATGTACGGCATTAACGCCGGCGTACCCAAGACCCTTGTGCGACATCTTACGGCTTATTTTGCCCGTCTTACCTCCGATGAACCCACGCGAAAGGCTCTGCTGGACATCATCGACACTCCGATCAGCCCTGAGCTTATCCCCGCCAACGCCGATGGCACCATCCACCAGAAAACCGAGGACCTTGTCGGCCCCTACGAACTGCACGATTTCTTCCTCTACTATACTCTGCGCTACGGATTTACGCCCCGACGCGTTTTCCTGATGGCCCGTCACGCCTTCGAGGGTAAGTACGACCAAAAGACCCTCAAGCACTGGATGCGGACTTTCTACCGCCGCTTCTTCAACCAGCAGTTCAAACGCTCCTGTATGCCCGACGGGCCGAAGGTGGGTAGCGTGTGCCTATCGCCGCGCGGCGACTGGCGTATGCCTTCCGACGCATCTTCCGCCCTATGGCTCAAAGAAGTGGATGAGCTTTGAGACTCTCTCTCGCTATAAACCGATTATGACACACGACAAAATATACACCTACGACGAGGCCTATAAGGCTTCGGTAGACTACTTCAACGGCGACGAACTCGCCGCGCAAGTGTGGGTGAGCAAATATGCCCTGAAGGATTCCGACGGGCACATCTACGAGCTCACCCCCGATGATATGCACCACCGTCTTGCTGCCGAGCTGGCGCGTATTGAGAATAAGTATCCGAATCCAATGTCGGAACAGGATATTTTTGACCTCCTGAAGAATTTCGACCTTGTGGTGCCTCAAGGCAGCCCAATGGCGGGAATCGGTAATAACTATCAGGTGGGCTCCCTCTCGAATTGCTTTGTTATAGGCATCGATGGAAAACCCGACTCTTATGGCGGTATCATGCTCGTGGACCAGGAACAGGTACAGCTCATGAAGCGCCGTGGAGGGGTTGGGCACGACCTTAGCCACTATCGCCCGAAGGGGATGCCGGTCAAAAATTCCGCTCTCACTTCCACCGGACTTGTCCCCTTTATGGAACGCTTCTCCAACTCTACTCGCGAGGTGGCTCAGGATGGCCGACGTGGAGCATTGATGATGACTGTATCCATCAAGCACCCGGATTCCGAAGCATTTATCGACGCCAAGATGACTCCCGGAAAGGTTACGGGAGCAAACGTGTCGGTGCGTATCGACGATGCTTTCATGGAAGCCGTTGAGCAGGGTGTTCCTTACCGCCAGGCATTCCCGGTGGATAGCGATAATCCTGTGGTTACCAAAGAAATAAATGCTGCCGCACTGTGGGATAAGATTGTGCAGAACGCATGGAAGTCGGCCGAGCCGGGAGTACTTTTCTGGGATACTATCCGTCGCGAATCTGTGCCCGACTGCTATGCCGATCTTGGATTTGAAACTATTTCCACCAACCCTTGCGGCGAAATTCCTCTTTGCCCCTACGACAGCTGCCGTCTCCTGGCCATAAACCTCTATTCCTTTGTGGATAAGCCTTTTACCGCCGAAGCTAAATTCAATTTCGAAAAATTGGCTAACGCTGTAGGCAAGGCTCAGCGCATCATGGACGACATCATCGACCTCGAAATGGAAAAGATTGATACTATTCTGTCCAAAATAAACGAGGACCCCGAATTTGATGAGGTCAAAACCATCGAGCGTCATCTTTGGGAGAAAATCCGTGCCAAAACCCTCAAGGGTCGTCGCACCGGATTGGGAACTACCGCCGAAGGGGATATGCTTGCCGCTCTGGGTTTGAAGTACGGCACGCCCGAAGCTACCGATTTCTCCGAATCCGTTCATAAAGCCGTGGCTCTGGCGGCCTACAACTCCTCTGTCACTATGGCGGAAGAACGTGGTGCTTTCGAGGTTTACGACACTGAGCGAGAAAAGAATAATCCTTATATTCAGCGACTTGCGCAAGCCGACCCCGCTCTTTATGAGCGCATGAAGGCTCATGGACGCCGTAATATCGCATGCCTCACAATCGCGCCCACGGGCACTACCAGCCTGATGACCCGCACCTCGTCGGGCATTGAACCGGTGTTTATGCCTGTGTACAAGCGTCGCCGCAAAATCAACGCTAACGACGCCTCGGTACACATTGATTATGTCGACGATTCCGGCGATGCTTTCGAAGAATACATCGTGTACCATCCCAAATTCCTGGAGTGGATGCGCATTGAGGGTATCGACACCGAGAAGCACTACACCCAGGCGGAAATCGACGAACTGGTGGCTCGATCTCCATATGCCGGCGCTACAGCGAACGACATCGACTACCTCGAAAAGGTGAATATGCAGGGGCGTATACAGAAGTGGGTGGACCACTCAATTTCTGTAACTATCAACCTGCCCGCCGACATCTCGGTCGAAGCTGTCGATGCCCTCTACCGCCGTGCTTGGCATGCCGGTTGCAAGGGTTGCACCGTATACCGCGACGGTTCTCGCTCAGGCGTACTCGTTGCTGTGGAAGCCAAGGATCAGAATAAGGCTCACAACCACGACCATGCTCCTATTCTTGACAAACGTCCCATGGAACTGGAAGCAGATGTGGTTCGTTTCCAGAATAATAAGGAGAAATGGATTGCATTTATCGGCCTTGCTGATGGCCGTCCTTATGAAATTTTCACCGGTATTGCCGATGACGATGAAGGTATTTTCTGCCCCAAGTCAATCACTCGCGGGAAAATTATAAAGGCTTTTGATGAAAACGGAAACAAACGCTACGACTTCCAATTCATCAACCGTCGAGGCCTCAAAACAACTATCGAAGGGCTCTCCGACAAGTTCAACCCCGAGTACTGGAACTACGCCAAGCTCATCTCCGGTGTGCTCCGCTATGGCATGCCTATCGACCAGGTTATCAAGCTTGTAAACGGTCTGGAACTGGACTCACAGAGCATCAACACCTGGAAAATGGGTGTGGAACGTGCCCTGAAGAAGTATATCCCCAACGGCACAAAAGCATCTCAAAAATGCCCCAACTGCGGACAGGAAACACTCATCTACCAGGAAGGCTGCCTCATATGCACCTCCTGCGGCACCAGCAAATGCGGATAATCAAACAAGAATTCCAAAGGGCGCTATAGCGGAGGCCTTTCACGGGGGTTAACCATGTGAAAGGCCTCCGGTCTTTTGTGCCTCGCGGTGGTTTTGCTGCAGGCTTATAAAGGAGGGTGATTTTTTCCAAAATATCAATGTTCTCTTTGCCGCAGTGTTCCCTGAGCCTCTGCTCGGGGCTTAGACAGGCGTCCCCAGGTTCCTCTTCGCTCCATCAGGGGTTAAAGACCATGTCGCCCCTTCGGGGCTCTTTTGCCTTGGTGGGTTTGGCGTTGGTGACATCGCGAAGCGATGTCCGTACATTTATTTGGCTGGTTATTAGCGCGTTTGGGGGATTGGAGTTATCCTTTTGCTTGTCTTGTTCTTAGGGCGGTTGCGGCTACCGCTATTTTCGTCGAGCTGGAGGTGGTGGGGGTTGCTGGTCAAAAGGACGCTCGGAACGAGCGTCCCTACATCTTTCTTGCTGGTTTTTAGCTTGTTCCAGTTCGATTATGATTATTTGGGGTTCTCCGGTTTCGTTGATTATGCCTACTTGGATCGGGGGACCGGTGGGGGTGAAGGCGGGAGGACATAACAGGTGA
>JAAVGX010000066.1 GCA_014800065.1 Bacteroidales bacterium
GCCACGATATCGTTGACGGCTCGGGGCTTCTGGCGCGATGTGCGTTGTGTTCTCGCGGTTGTGGATGATGATGTGGACACCTTTTCTTCCACCATGGTGTTCCACTGCCCGCAAGCCGGACATTTGCCCACCCATTTGGGCGAATCTGCGCCACAGTTGGAGCAGAACCACATTGTTTTTTCTGCTTTCTTAGCCATTGCTTCTGAAATATCTTGAGCGGAATTCGCTCAGGGTTATTGCCGTTGCCGTAGCCACGTTGAGACTTTCGGATGTTTCGGTGTCGGGCGGAAAAGAGGGGATGAACAGGCGGCTATCCACCGTTTGTGCTACTTCGGGGCTTACTCCGTGGCCTTCATTGCCCATCACCACCACGCCGAATTGCGTAAGTTCGCAGCGATATATATTCTCACCGTTGAGGAAGGTGCCGTAGACGGGGGCTTTGCATTGTGCAAGCCATTCGGGCAGGTCGGTGGTAATGACCTTCACACGAGCCAGCGCGCCCATGGTTGCCTGAACAGTCTTAGGATTGAAGGCATCCACGGTATCTTTGGACACGACTATGGAGCGTACTCCCATCCAGTCGGCCGTGCGGATAATCGTGCCCAAGTTGCCGGGGTCTTGAAGGCCGTCTAAAGCTACGACCAACTCCGTTTCAGGGTCAGGCAAAGGGGTTTCGATTTGGGGCAACATAAAGGCTGCGATTACGGGAGGGGTGTTGCTCAGGCGCGTAATTTCACGCATCAGTCCGGGAGTACAGACGTAACAATCCGCCCCATCGAAGTTGTGAAGAAGGTCGGAGTGCTCATCGTACCATTCCGTAGTATAGAAGAGATACCTACACACGAACGCCCGGTTCAAATCCGTAACGCACTTTGTGCCCTCGGCCACGAAAAGGCCTGTTCGACGACGCCACTTGGCACTGTCGAGCGAGGCCATTTCCTTGAGAACACGCTTTGAAGGCGGTGTATCAGAAAACATATCCTGCCTCCTCCACCATCTTTTTATCTTCGGCAATAGTGGAGCCTAATGTTGTGAGCAAATCGCCCACGATAGCACCATTGATGCCGATGCGCATACACTTGAGCTGAGTATCGCGGTCCAGTCGCTTTCGACCGCCCGCGAACCGCAGATCCTTGTCGGGATGCGCCAGGCGGAAGATGGCTATTGTGTCGAGTATTTCTTCATCGCTTATCAATGGTGTATTTTCCAAAGGTGTACCCGTAATCGGAGCAAGAATATTGATAGGAATCGACACCGGGTCGACCTCCCGCAGGAAAATGGCGAACTCCACACGCTGGCGAGCACTCTCCCCCATACCGATAATACCACCGGAGCAAATTTCGAATCCTATTTCTCGGGCTGCGTTGATGGTAGCCATTTTGTCGGCCTGACTATGGGTGCTGCATAGAGTCGGGAAATAGGAAGGAGCTGTTTCCATATTGCAGTGGTAACGGTGAGTGCCGGAATCCCACAGGCGCTTCAGTTCATCGTGATTGAGCAATCCCAGCGAGGCGCAGGTGCCAATGTTTTCAGTCCGGCGAACAGTGGTGAGGAGGTTAATGACCTCGTCGAGGGCTCGCCCTTTGACAGCCTTGCCGGATGCGACGGCGGAATAGCGCCCTACTCCATTGGAGGCCAGTACGTTGGCAACTTCAAGTGCCTCACGTTCGTCCACAAAGTCGTAGGTGTCGCAACCGGTGTTGTAATGAGCGCTCTGAGCGCACCATTTGCAATTTTCTGAGCAACGACCCGAACGGGCGTTGACAATGGAGCAAGAATCGAATTTGCGCGGTCGACGAGCTGAAGTGACGGCCTCGGCGGCTTCGTAGAGTGCTGCACGGTGAGCCGGGTCGGTGATGTCGGCAAGTCGGTAAAGGATATGGTCGGGAACAATGCCGCCCTCGAGCGCAATGGAGCGCGCAAGGGCAATAGCATCGTCTATAGTAAGGTCTTTAGTCATTATTTGGATAATTGGTTTATAGATGGCAGGGAGGGTAATTTGAGGTTTAGGAGGTTTAGCATATAAACTCATAAACTCTTAAACCCCTAAACTTTATCATTATCCCCTGAACATCATGTTAATGCTGGTAGAGGAAGCGCTTGATGGAGCGCTTGGGAGTCTTTTCAAATTCTTCGTGGAAGAGCTTGTGTCCTGAAATCTGGCTGTAGGAGGGTAAATCGGGATTCAGTTTGGCGATATTGTCGTCCATCACCTTATCCATATCCTCGAACTTGAATCCATCCTTGGTGGCTACTTCGATGTCGGGGTAAATGAGAGCCACGAGTTTACCATCGCGTTCAACCACCAGCGATTCAGCCACATAAGGCATATTATTAAGTTTTTGCTCAATTTCTTCGGGATAGATGTTCTGGCCCGACGGACCAAGAATCATATTCTTGTCGCGTCCACGGATATAGAGGAAGCCGCCGGGGTCGATTTGGCAGATGTCACCGGTATTCATCCACCCGTCTTTGAGCACGGCTTCAGTGGCTTCATCGTTCTTGTAATAGCCCTTCATCACATTTTCCCCTTTCACCCAAAGCACGCCTGGAGTAGCGACGGGGTCGGGAGAATCTATTCGGAGCTCCATGCGGTGCACAGGTTTGCCACAGGCGCCGGGGCGCTGGATATCCCATGGTGCATAGGCAATGAGGGGGCCGCATTCAGTCATGCCATATCCTACGGTATAGGGGAAGCGGATACGGCGCAGGAAAGTCTCTACTTCTTTATTCAGACCCGCGCCTCCGATGATCAGCTCCTTCAAATTTCCTCCAAAGGCGCCCTCGAGTTTTTCTTTCACCTTATTCAGAATTTTGTCGTCCACATATGGAAGATGAAGCATGAATTTGGTGAGGGGTTTGTCCAGCACGGGGAAGATGCGTGTCTTCACAATCTTCTCAATAATCAGCGGAACGGCTACTATGAGTTTGGGTCGCACCTCAGCAAAGGCTTCCAGAATAACTTTTGGCGATGGTGTGCGTGTGAGGAATGAGATATGACAACCTTTCACAAAAGGATGAATCATTTCCACCATCAGGCCGAACATATGAGCCAGAGGTAGCATGGACACCATGCCGTCACCGGGCTTGAGAAAGTTCAATCCATCGATGCAGTACTGTACATTGGACCATAAATTCCCGTAGGTGAGCATTACACCCTTGGAGAAGCCGGTGGAACCGGAGGTGTAGTTTATCAGCGCAAGGTCGTCCTTTTTGTCGGGTGTGTAGGTCACATCTTCGGGACGGAAGCGCTCGGGATATTTTTCGCCGAACAACCGGTTGAGGTTATCGCGGGCTTCGGTGAGTTTTTTATTGCGGGAAAACAGTAGCGAGTAGTCGTTTACCAAAATCGCGCCTTCGAGTTTGTCCATGCTTGAATGGTCCAGATTCTCCCAGGTGTGAGAATCCACGAAGAATAGGCGCGCTTCGGAGTGGTTCACCAAATGATGCACCGTATCGGGCTTGAAATCGTGGAGAATAGGCACGGCCACGGTGCCATAAGTAAGTGAGGCCAAGGCTGCAATAGCCCATTGCGATGAGTTTTTGCCACAAAAAGCTATTTTATCTCCCTTCTTCAAGCCTGCCTTTTCAAAAAGCAGATGAAGTTTGGCAATCTTACGGGCCACATCTTTATATAGATAAGATGCACCATGGAAATCAGTGAGCGCCGGGCGCTCCCAGTTATTGCGCAGTGTGGCCTGCAGGTATTCAATCAGAGTGTCGTAATTCTTCATTTTGCAACAGTTGAAAAATAGAAATACATCGCGAAAGTAGTAATTTTTTGCGAGATTTCAATAATTATTCTGGCTAAAAGTTCAGCCTTCCTAATTTATAACAAAGAAGCGAGCAAAATGTTACGACTATCGTGTCAGCTTTTGATGGTGCGTGTGTATGCGGTGAAGGTTATGACGCAGGTAATTGCTGCTGCCAATATCCAGGCCACGATGTTGGAATAGTCGGTAAGCCGTGGAAATGATGATACCAATGCCACAAGATGTGGGAATAATACAGTCATCAGCGCTCCGGAAAAAAATCCGGCCACACAGGCTGCTATGATGGCGTGGCGATAGTTACGCAGGGTTTTGCGAGACGATTCGCGAATGAACTCTACGCCGTCCAGACGGTTTTCGAGCTTCTTCATGAAAGAATCAGTATCGTTCAACTCGGGCGAGAAGCCTTCGAATAGCTGCTTTAGGTCTTTGTCTTGTTCGGTCATGATTATTCAGGAGAGTAAGTTTTTAAGATGGTTACGACCACGGGATAGAATCTGGCGGATGTTTCCCTCGGATGTTTCAAGTGTAGCTGCGATTTCGGCTGTCGGCGTATCCTCAAGGTAGTACATCACCACAGCCGTACGTTCTTTATCCGTAAGCAAACCGAGCGCCTTATATAGAGCTTGGTACCGAAAAGAATCGTCGGCTCCGGTGGAGGCATGAATCCCGGCAGCCTGCTCTATGGGCTCGTTGAGTTTGTGCGAACGCATATGGCTGATGAAACAGTTGTAGGCTATCCGCCTTGTCCATCCGTAAAAATTTGCAATGTCACCGGCGGTGTCGATTGCAAGATACGCCCGCAAATAGGCTTCCTGGGCCAGGTCGTCGGCCAGCGCTCCATCTCCGCAACAAAGGGCAGTCAGGAACCGGCGCAGGCCGGCCTGACTTTCCTTTACAAGTTGTGTGAAGCGGTCGCGAGTCATTTGTTTTCGATTTGCTTGCGACCGATGAAGCAAACCACCATGTAGGAAATGCCTATGGCAAGGAGTATTCCACCCAACATTCCTTTTTCGGCACTGTCGTTGTCGGGTAAATTATGCTCCAAGGCGGCGCTGATGAAGAGCACGATGCTGAGCAGAGTGCAGATGAGGCCGCTGAGCAGACGGCGGTTGTTGATTTCCTGAGGAGTGCGTTTTGGTTTGGCAAGTGATTCCACCAGCTTGTCCACATCCATGTTAGGATTCAGTTTGATGGCTTCCATCAGTACCTGAGTACGTTTGTTCTGTGAGTTGATTCGTACGCGAGTGGTAAGCCACACGATGATGATGGGGAGTACGACACAAATGCCGAGTGCTACAAGTTCTTTCATTTTTATATCTATTTTACAGTTTCTAATTTCTTGAGGACGTTCTCATCTATATGACGCAATGAAGCCACAAAGTGTGACAACGTCAGATAAAAATTTCGCGAATAATAGCGTCCGAAATTAGAAAATGCTCTTCGGGAATAATAACCCGGCCATCCCTCGCCGTCATAAGTCCCTGATTGACAAACTTCTGCACAACCACCCAGCTCTGTTGGGGAATTTGCTCCACGGGCAGCCCGGAATCGGTGCGCAGTGCGGTGAAGATGCGGTCGTTGATGCGGTCGGTTTCTGTCTCCTCGTCGATAACTGCCGCATTGCCGGGATCGGAGAGGTAGGCCTTGAGATTGGATGGCACATAGCGGCGGATACCTCGGGCATCCAGACTGTGCGCCCCCGGGCCAAGCCCGAGATAAGGCGTTTCGTTCCAATAAGCGGAGTTGTGGCGCGAGCGGAAGCCCGCCTTGGCGAAGTTCGATATTTCATAGTGTTCGAACCCGGCATCGGAGGCACGGCGGCAAAGAGTGGTATACATCGCCTCCACCACCTCGTCGGAGGCTTCCTCAATGAGTCCTTTTCGCAACCGCAAAGTGAGAAGCGTACCATCTTCAAAGGAAAGATTATAAGCCGACAGATGCGTAATCCCCTGCTCCAAAAGGGTATCCAGGGAATATGCCCAAGCTTGGTCGGTTTGCCCGGGAAGGCCGTAAATGAGGTCGCAACTTATGTTGGAAATACCGAAGCTCTTAAGACGTGAAATCGCCTCAAGAGCTTGGCGCGCGCTGTGACGGCGATTGACGGCCTTTAGCTCCGAATCCACCAGCGATTGCACTCCCATGCTCACTCTGTTCACTCCCGAATTTACCCATGCCTCAATTTTTTCGGCTACGACATCCTCGGGATTGACTTCTATGGTGAATTCCTCCACCTGAGGCGAGAGCAGTTCCCCTGCCAGACGACTGAATTGCTCCGAGTCCAGCACCGAGGGGGTACCGCCACCGAAGTAGAGCGTTGCCACGGACTGCCCCCCCAACTCCCAACGACGGCTACGATACTCCTGTATCACAGCCTCCACATACTCATCGCTGCTCCTACTATCGGCTATGGAATAGAAGTCGCAATATGCACATTTGGCATGGCAAAAGGGTACGTGAACGTAGATTCCGGCCACCGGTATTAAATATTTTGGAGATTAATAGATGTCTTTGGAGAACCGTCCGCACAGTGTTTGGAAGGCACAGTAGGAGCAGGTTGTCTGCTCCGTCGTTTGCCTAAGCGGCACGTTGGGATCGTAAATCTCATTGATAACATCAGTGAGACGAGCATAAAATTCGGGTTGAACCTGCGAGTATTTGTACACAGGATTACCCGTGGGAATCTGTATGTAATCCCACGACCGCGTGGCAGCCATCTTCTGCGTAGCTGAAATCACTGGCTGAATTTCGCCGATAGGCATCAGCTCGGTTGCATACTCGGCATTGTCGAGCAAAGCCTGCGAGTAAAGGAACAGCTGGAAGATGGCGTGATAATTGTGCTCTTTTCCGAAAACCTTGTCGAAGGTCGTAGCGACGAGATCGTCCGAACCGGTCTTGAAGTCGATCAGTCGGAGTGTGCCGTCGGGCAGACGGTCAACGCGGTCGATGGACATTTTGAATCTTATAGTTTGGTTACCGATTGTCCAAGGTACGGTTTTATATTTGGATTCAAAATTCCACTCGCTTGCAATATACTCAAAACTGCTGTTGCCGAGAGTTGCGATTTCCACATCGAGCATATTGGCCACGTTGACCTCCACATAATGCACAATCAGCTCACCTTCGGGAGTAAGTTCCCGGGTGGGGTCCATATCTGCAAGGGTGAGCGAACGGTCGCGCTCGTCCGAGAGCAAAACTGCACGTTTGGCCAGGTCTCGTAGCAACTCGGTATTCTCTTTAAATCCTGTAAGGACTGATTTATTGATCACGCCGCCGGGAGCGGTGGCAAACAGTGCCTGCACCACATTGTGGTAGATTGTACCGAAATCAGCAGCGGTCTTATAATCCACAAGATCTTCAGGTTCACGAAATCCGAGTGCGTACTGCAGATAGAACGAAAGCGGACAACTGAGATACGCCTTCAATGCCGAGGCGGAGAAGGAAGACCCCTTAGGACCGTTATACAGCATCCGCTTCAGATTTGCCATCACCTTTTCAGACTTGGCGATTTCAAAGTTCTCGGTTGGGTGTGTTGCGGTAGGATAAGCAAGCACATCCGACTTGATTTTGACCTGCGGGAGCAGATAGCGCACCTGCGACACATAGCGCGATATTTCTCCACCACCAAGCCCGTCGGTTCGCGCATCGTAAAGCACGGTTACACGCTTGGAGCGCACAATCATGCGGTAGAAACAGTAGGCGTAAGTGTGCTCGAGGCTGTCGAAATCGGGCAAGCCGTATCCGGCACGCAAAGCCGCAGGAATCATCGTGTTGGAATACTGACGCTTGGGGTATATGCGTTCGTTCATCGACATTATTACCACATTGTCGAAATCGATGGCACGAGTTTCGAGAACACCCAGAACCTGAAGCCCTTCCAAAGGCTGACCGGCAGCTATGATACCTCGCTGTGCAAAGACACGCTCGAACAGATGCAGAAACGTATGTTCCTTCATCTGTACGCTATATCGCTCAATAAGCGAATACAACCGCTCCACAACGCTGCGGAAGTACTTCACCATCTTGCTCTCATAGCCGGGTTCAACGGCGCTCCCACCTTCGGCAGCCTCAACGTCGGCGGGGCTGACGGCCTCCAAGCCGGCTTCCACCCAATCAAACACCTTCAGAAGATAGTTCTTCACCGCCTCCGCATTGTTGAGTTCCTTGATGGGAGTGAACAGCGGAGCCATATCCGGAAAATCCCGCAACAGATCATTGGCAGGTATATTGTAGAGCCGATTATTGGTTATATACTCCAATATGGCATCTGAATCCTGAGTTTTGAACAGACGCACATGTGGCTGCATCACAACATTCTGCAAGTCCTCGTAGAAGTAGTTGTACTCGTTGCGGTACTTCTTCGAGCGCAGTTGCATTGAAAGGAGGGAGGAGAAGAAATTGGCAAACCCGGTCACGCGATATGGAATACCCATAGCAATATTGACGGGATTAATATCACCGGGAATAGCGTAGAGCAAGGGCACCAGCAGGTCGGGGTCGGGCAGAATCACTGCCGTGCGCATCGGGTCGGTACCGCCGGGATCCGAGTCAGTGGCTATATACCCCAGGTCGGCCCAGTGCTCAAGCACATTGTGAGCCATCTTGGTCTGACCCACATTTGAGGGTACGGCCTGTATGGTCAGTTTGGCAAACTGCTCGGGAATCGGCACATAGAAATCCTTAGGCGAGGGGAATTCTTTCACCAGACTCTGCAGTATCTTCATAGGCTTGGGCTGAGTACCGGTGAGGCTATTCGCAAACAGATTCAGCACCGCCGAATCCCAAAAGAAGATAGCGGCTCCGGTGTCCTTCAAGCGCTTCATAATCAACGCCTCTGCCCTGGTCACGGAATTGTGTCCCACGAAGGCATAAACATAGCCGTCCTGCAAATCCTCGGCGGAGGTTTCCTTCAACAGAGCCAGCGTGTCGCGTTCAAGACGCCCCTGAGCTACCATCCCCGCCGTTTCGAGCATTGATTCAAATTCATCGTAGATATCGGACAACAGCTCCCAGATAGCAAAGAATTTCGCCGACATTTCGCCCCGGAAATTTCCGGACTCATCGCGAAGATGTTTCCAGAATTCAGTCGTCCCGCTTGGCATAAGACCTTCGCCCCAGATGTGATTTATCACCGCTATCTGGTCTTCATCAAGATAGTTAGCCTGAATTTCCTTCACATCCTTAAGGTTCTTGAACAACGCCCGCGCATCAACCATTGCACTGTTGAGCTCGTCGAAGTCGGAAAGTATCATCTTACCCCAGAACAGGAAGGAGTCGAATTCGGGGATTGCTTGATCGGGATTTTTACGGCGCAACACATTAATATATGCGTTGTAGAGGATGAACAGCTGCTCGTCGGCATCAACCACGAGCTTGTCGGTGAAGCGAGCCATGAAGTTGGCCATCGTGGCAAAATGCGGCAATATGCCGGGACGGTCGCCAAGCCCTTGGCAATACGCCTGCTTCAGAAACAGGGATGCGCGTTTGTTGGGGGTGACGAACACCACGCGCTGCGGCGCCTCCCCGTAATGAGTGAGTATGTAATCCGCTACTGCGGGCAAAAAGTCGGTACTTTGTGTTTTGGGCATAGTATAATAATAAGTTTATTTCCTGCGAATTAGCATGATAACTTTCAACGCCAAATCGAAAAGCACAATACGCGAATTGCCGTTGGCCGCGATATAAATCCGGGTTTTGTCGAAAGCATCAACGATGTCGATAACATTTTTCTCATTGATAAACGGGAAGAAACGGCTCACGAAATTGCGCTCCTCGGCTGTGAGGGTGAGGATTGAATCCATAGCCAGATGCATCAGGAAACTTTCTCGAATCAGGCGACAACAGTAATCGATGAATCGGAGTTTCACTTCCCGGTTGAGCTCGCCTACATCCTTCGCCCAGTCACGCAAGTCCTTCACCTGGCGCGCATAAGCCTTGCGCATAAGGTCGGCGAACAGGGCCAGGAATTGGCGCCGCTCGGAGTCGAGGCCGGCTATGGCGGTGGCGCGGATTACGTTCCCCTCGGATATTCGCGACGCTTCGAAAGCGGTTTGCGCGTCAACTCCCCTGCTCTGAAGTATCTCTGCCACAGTTTCATCGTCGTAAGCCTTGACATTGATACGCTGGGTTCGGGAATAAATGGTGGGGAGAATCATTCGCGAATTATTGCTCACAAGCACAAAGCGCGTATCATCGAAAGGTTCTTCGATGAGTTTCAGAAGGCGGTTCGCCATGGGCTCGTTCATTCGCTCGGGAAGCCACATAAGCACCATCTTGTAGCTGTCGGAGCGACCCTTGAAAGCCAGGCGGCGAATAAGCTCCTTTGCCTCGTCAACATAGAACTGCGGCTGCTTCCCTTCTTCCATTGCCTCGTTCCAAAGCTCGAATCCCATGAATGGATTAGCGCGGAGAAATTCCCGGAAATCTTTTACCCAGTCATCCGATACGGCCACGGAGCTGCTGTTCTTCTTGATTACAGGAAAGGAGTAAATGGTTTCAAGGGAGTTGAAGTTCTGGTGACGCAGGCAAGAGGGACAACACCCGCAGCTATCGCCCTCAGGGGTGCGGTTTTGGCAGTGAACATATTGTGCGAAAGCTCTCGCCAGCGCGAATTTTCCCGTACCTTCAGGCCCTTCGAGAAGGAGCGCGTTGGGGATGCGGTCCGTGTCGGCCATTTGTCGCAGACGTGCCTTCACGTCCTCATGCCCGGGGATATCTGCGAACCTCATTTGCTACGCTGCTGAATTGTCCCGTGCTCCGCAACATATTCGCGCACTTCCTGAAAGAGGCGCGTGGCGAACACGAAGTTGTTGAGGGCTTCGTTGGTGGTGTTGTAGATTTTGGTCATATCCCCAACCCATTCGCGATGTCCCTTATTGATGAATATGATATTCTCACCGATACCAAGCACGGAGTTCATATCGTGAGTGTTTATCACGGTGGTGATACCGTACTCGTGCGTGATGTCGCTCAGAAGTTCGTCAATCAGGATTGATGTCTTGGGGTCGAGGCCGGAGTTAGGCTCGTCGCAGAAGAGGTATTTGGGATTAAGTGCGATGGCTCGCGCAATGGCTACTCGCTTCTGCATACCACCCGATATCTCGGAAGGGTACTTTTTCTCGGCCCCTCGCAGATTCACGCGTTCGAGGCAAAACATGGCTCGGTCGAGCATCTCGCTGCGGCTCATCGTGGTGAACATTTCAAGCGGGAACATCACGTTGCCAAGAACGGTCTCGGAGTCAAACAAGGCCGAACCCTGAAAGAGCATACCTATTTCCTTACGCAAGTTCTTCACGTCGTTCTTACTCATTGTCAGCAGGTTACGCCCGTCAAAAAGGATTTCGCCATGATCCGGCGTAAGCAGGCCTACCAGCGACTTCATCAGAACGGTTTTTCCCGACCCGCTCTGACCGATTATCAGGTTGGTCTTGCCTGTATAGAAGGTTGCGTCGACGTTGTGCAAAACGGTGCGCCCGTCGAAGGATTTTACAAGATTCTTTACTTCGATCATTGGAGGAGCAGTTTAGTGAGGATAACGTCGAATAGTAGAATGAAAATGCTTGACGACACTACGCCATCGGTGCTGGCCTTACCAACCTGGAGGGCGCCGCCTTTCACATAGTAGCCGTAGAAGGAGGCGCAGGTGGCTATGATGAACGCGAACACCAGCGATTTGATGATGGAGTACCAAACATACCATTCGCTGAAGAAGGCCTGCAGACCGTAGACGTATTTCGACACGGTTATCAGGTCCGTAAACACGGCCACAAGGTAGCCCCCGACGATGGATGTGCCCATACACAGCACCGACAGAACGGGCATAAAGGCCACGAAAGCCACGATTTTGGGCAGTACGAGGTAGTTGGCCGAGTTAATACCCATGATTTCAAGGGCATCGATTTGCTCGGTTACTCGCATCGTGCCGATTTCGGACGCGATATTTGAGCCCACCTTACCCGCCAGAATCAGGCACAGGATGGAGTTGGAAAATTCAAGCAGAACGATGTCGCGCGTCGCAAGGCCCACCGAGTAAGCCGGAATTAACGGCGAAGCGATGTTCAGCTGCATCTGGATAGCTATAACGGCTCCGATAAATATTGATATTATCAGTACCAGGGGTATCGAATCGATACCCAATTTCATCACCTCGTTCAACGTGCGGCGTCCGAATATCTTGAGTTTGTCCGGAAACACAAGCACGCGACTCAGGAACATGCAGTAGCGCCCGAAGGTGGCTATTGAGTTGGCTATTATCATTTATTTCTTCTTTAACTATAAAAACTATATAAACTTCCTAAACTCTTAAACTCTAAACGTTTAATTTTCAAGCTCTAACCCCAAGTCACTGATCCTTGTTCTTTTTACGGATATGTCGCCGCGGACGCCAGCGCTTTCTGGATTTCTTTTTAGGTTGCTTGTTCTCGGTAGTATCGCTGTCGGGTTTGGCGCCCCTGCGGCGGTGCTTGGCAGGCTTGCTTGGAGCCGCCGGTAAACCGTGCCGCTCGTAGTAGGCTTTGACACGACTTCGGATGGCATCGACTTGACCGCAGAGTTCGGGGTTCGTGGCTTGGTTGAGAATGTCGATGAAGCGCAGCAGTTTCTCAAGCCGTTCGGGAGTCACGGCGGCGTTGATCAGACCATGAAGCTGGCGGTCGCGAAATCCGCTGCCATCGGCCCCGGCATTGCGCAGGCGGTTTTGGTTTGATATCAGAAAGCCGATTTCATTGGTCACATTGCGGTCCACTTTCATAACCTTCACTATGGCCTTTGCAAGCTTGGACGATGCGTGCGAAAGACCTATTCCGAGGCGTTCGAGTTCCTCGCCAGGATCGGACATCTTGCTCAACCCTATCCGGTGAAGAAGGATAGCCATCATCACCTCTGCGTCGGGGTCATTCTGAGCTTCATAAATCTGAGTCATTTTCCGGATTTCGTCCCAACTGTCAGGGAGTGCCTGGAGCTGTTGCTCCAAGGCCGGAAGTGCATGGTGAAAGATGCCCAAGTCCTTGAAGGCATCAATAGTCTCTACGATTCGCGGCTCGGAGATTGACTTGAAAAATTCACCTCCCAAACGAGGTCCCGACACCTGGGCAAGCCCGTCCACATAGGGCCTCATGGCCTCATAGATATTCTTGCCCAAAGGCCATCCCAGGCGCGAATGGAAGCGGATTACACGAATCATGCGCACGGGGTCGTCCTCGAACGTGTCGCGCGGACGCAACGGCGTGTTCAGCCGACGCGCATCAAGGTCGGCGATTCCGGTTCCGAGAGGGTCCAGAATCTGGTCCCGGGATATGTCGTAGTAGAGCGAGTTGATGGTCAGGTCGCGCCTGCGGGCATCCTCCAGAATTGACCCGAATACCGTTTCGGGGCAGTCGGCATTACCGGCATCATAGCGCCCTTTGCGTGTTTGTACGGCTTCGATTTCCACATCCCGAAAGGCTTTCAGACGGAATTTGGACGTGCCGAACTTAAAGAAGTTGATGGGTTTGCCCGCTGTAAGACGCTTATGGTGAAGCCATTCTGCAAATTTGATGCTTCCCATGGGCAAATCTATCGCCAGGTCTACATCCTTTATGGGATTACCTAAGTAGGAATCGCGCACACAACCTCCCACCGTAAAAATATGCCCTTCCCACTCGGTACCGGCAATAGTTTTACGAAGGTAGTCGACGATTGCGCTATATATTTTTGAATTCATCTCGTTGTTCTAAGTAAGTGTTCGAATTTAATTTATACTATATGAAAACTTATTTCCAGAGTGTGTTTACTTTTAAATGATTTTAGCACAAAGAGAGATTTTGGAGTGATTTTTCAAAATTGAAGAAGGAGCAATGTGGGCATTGCGACTGATGAAACTTTGAAAAAGCGCCCAAAAGATTCTTTGTGGTGGAATCAAAAATTATAATGCACATTATTCATTTATTAATTTGGTTTAAAAGTAAACACTCTCTTAGTCAATTTCAGTGCGGAGAGAAGGAGGTTCTTTCTCGCTCACTCGAAAGCGGCAAGCCGATGAGGCGAGCTA
>JAAVGX010000067.1 GCA_014800065.1 Bacteroidales bacterium
ATGCACGTTCGGCCACATTGTTACAATAAATCCCTGAAAATCAAAAAAATGTACGGACATCGCTCCGCGATGTCTCCAACGCCCTCCCCAAGCGCCCCGCAAAAGCAACACCGCGCAAGCGGTACTTTGTCTTTGGCCCCGAGCTTCAGCTCGGACTACACAAATAGAGCAAATCCCGGAAAGCGCCTGGCTAAGCCCGTGAGCAGTGGCTCAGGGAACACTGCGGCAAAGAGTACTCAACGCACATCCAACTGGAACCTACACTGGTATAATGAGCATCGGAATATCGGTGTGGAATAGCAGATTATGTGCCAAACCGGAGTTGAACAAACGATTGAAGCTATTGCGACGCTTATTCGGAATCACAACCAAATCGAAGTTGCGCTCTTGTCGCAATTCATTGAAGCGTTTTTCACTATCCTCAACCGACACCGGTACATTATCGAATGTAAAGTTCGGAAAATGATCCATGCAATAGTTACAAAGATGCTGAGTAGCTCTCCCTGCAGCAGAATCAAAGAAACGGCGTGGTCGTGGCACCGGAAGCACTGTCACACGCATCATGTGCGAGCCGAAAGAACGATAAAGGGCATCCATAGCTAAAATATCATTCTGGTCTAACCCACTGAAAAACACCACCTCACGAGGCGTAAATTCAGCTGCTTCCAGATTTTCGGGTATCGAGAGGACTGTATGACCCTCTTCAAGCACTTCGGCAGTGACACTACCGATCATATCGTGCTCTTTTCGTGCACTCGTACGCGTACCCATGATGATCAATTTAGGCGCGTGGGCTCGTGCGTACTCCGATATGGCATCTTCAGGCACACCCTCTACCACTTCGTACGAAAATGGCACCGGAGAAATAACGCCTGCCTTCATGGAATTCTGAATCCGTTCCACAAAGTTTTGAATAAGCATCTCGGCGTTTCTGCGCATTCCCGCCCGGGCATTCTTATCTCCCGAATCAGAGGTAAGCGTATCGCGTAACTGAATCTTCGACGTCACATAAGGGTCGATATAGGAATATAGAAGCGTGATACGTCCCCCATTGGCATTGGCAATCTTGGCCGCATGGCGCACCGACATATAGGAACGCTCACTCAAATCCACCGGAACAAGAAAGTTGTGACGGTCCTCCTCGGAATCGTTTGCTTCAAATAATTCCGGATTCTCGATTATTCGCAAAGCAAGCGCCAGGTCATCTTCGTTGATGCGAATACGCACACCCGACGTAAGACCCGGAAGAGAAAGGTTGACATTGGCCAACTCAACCTCAATTCCCTCGTTCTCAAGCCTGTTACGCAAGCGAACTGCTTTCTCGTAAGTGTGGATAGCAACGGTTATGAATGCCATAAGATTTAGTATAAGATGTCTTTATAACTTACTAACGGTTATATTTGAATACTTATTTATATTGAAAAGCCCGCGACGGAGAAAACCGAACGCGGGCATAATTCATTGCGTACTTGAATTATTCGGCATCCTGTTTCTGGAGGATTTCAACTGCCATATCGTAGATGGTGGTATCATCGAGTACTACGATGCCACCGTCGGGACCCGGTTCGATGTGGATGCCGCAGTTTTTGCCGAATTCGTAATTGCTACCTCCGAAATAATTGCGGACGGTCTGTACGGTGGTGTTGAGACGGTCTGCTATCTCGCGCATAGTTCCGTCGGGGAGGCGGTCCTTGAGGCGACGGAGCTCGTTGAAGGTGATGGTCTTAGTCATATCTCAGTCATTTAGGGTGAATGATACGTTGTTTTTGTGTTACTAAATTACCACCATTTTTTGGGGATACCAAACAATTTGAAAAGTTTTTTTTATGTTTTAAAACATATTATCGAATTGTTTGCCTTAACTCTCACATTTATACTCAAATACGCTCAACATCAGAAGCGCGTACCCAAGCTTTGGTGCTATTATTCAATTTGATATTGAACCATTTTGGTGACACGGGGTCGTCCGGAGTGGCGACGGAATCAATAATTTCTACTCGCGTGCCTTCATGAATGGTCACTACCTTATCCTTGCCCGACTTGGCTCCACGTGGTGCTGAGGTGAGCTGGGTGGAAGGAACAATCACCACCGCACTCTCATGGCTTCTTGCCAGCGCAGCTGCATCGCAGGCCATGTACACCAAGTAGATACATACGAAAACAAGCGTCACACCTCCGAAGAATCCGATCTTACGGTAGCGAACTTGGCCCGCAAAGATATAAAGACCAACGGCCCCAAGCAGGAGAATGAACACAGCCAAAGCCAAGTAAGCCCACGCGTTGGCGCTCATTCTGCTCATTATTCCGGAGTGCATCTTCTGCAGCACATTGGTGTCATCCTCAAGTTTATCTGCTATCTTCGACTTTACATAGCTCAGATTCGTACGCGCATCGGCATGCGAAGGATCCAGGCGCAAGGCTCGTTCATAATTAAGAATCGCCTTGCCGGTGTTGTCATTGCGATAGTAGGCATTGCCGAGATTATAATAAATATCGGCCGACACGCCATCTTCTGCTATGGATTGATGGTACAAATCAATAGCATGGCGATAATCCTCTCCATTGTAAGCCGAATCAGCCAACTGTGCAGTAGTTGCCGCAGACGCTGATAGCACTATGGTGAAGATATATAATATGATAGCGAAGCGTTTCATTCTTTGTGTATTATCGGGTTTTGGCATCTTCGATATTCTTGATGGCGTCGGAGGCGTTGTTATAGAGTTGAATCATTTCCTGCTCGGAATGATTGGGTGTGAAGCGAGCCATTTCACATTCATCCAGCACATTGAGCACATTGGCGATTTCTTCGCTGTTCAATCCATAGTCACTCAACTTTTCTGATACATTATCACGGGTAAGCTGTGAGGCGGAAATTGCAAGCTTGTCGCTGATATAGCCCCAAAGTGCCTTCGCCAAAGAGGCATAGAAGGCATCGCTCTTACGTTCCTTCATGAAGCCGTGGGCTTCTTTGAGTCGCTTGGTGGCTATCTTGCCGGCCTTGGCAAGCTTCCGTCCGGCAACGTCGGCATTGAGGCGTATCTGACGTCGATACAGGAACACTAAGCCCACCAATATCAGAGCGGCAATAACGTAAGCGGCCCAATACAGTGAACTTTCAATAGCGTAATTAACAACCTTGTACTGGCTGTTGGCTCGGGTAGGATGGATATGAAGTATATCATCTATAGCTTCCTCTACCTTCGACTGCGCCGGAGCTACAGGAGAGTTGGCGCCTCGAAGAACCTTGATGGGCATATCCGCCACTTCTACGGTAACATACTCCTTCTTTGCAGGGTCGAAGTACACAAACGGCACACCCTCGATGGTGAAGTTACCAACTTCCTGAGGAACAATGGTAAATTCCGTGGAGTAAGTTCCGGACATATTAGATCCTCCGCCAATCACCTTGGCATCGATATTGCTCTTGGGAGTGTAAGTGTCAATACCTGCGGGGAATTGAACTACAGGCTCATTGAGGAATTTGACGTTGCCCGTTCCTTTGATTGTATAGGTATACACCGAAGCCTCGTTGGTACGCATAAGCTCGGGATCAAGCGAGGTGGAAACACTGAACTGCCCCACTGCTCCGTTGAAATTCGCGGGTCGTGGCTCCGGCAGGGGCTTGACATCAATGGTAGCCGCATTTGATGTTGTGGTAATGGCGCGCTCCACAGGGCGTTGGGTGCGGAAGAAGCCCATATTAACCGTCTCATACATCACAATGGTCACATCGTAAGTACCGGAATTTACACTGAGTTTACCCGATTTCTGTGGATAAAGCAGAAGTCGCTTGAGCACGGCAGTATGATAATTCTGCCCATTGTAATGCTCTATCGACGACTCCATTGCCACAGGCAATTCCTCGCTCAGGAAGCCCTCGAAGGCCGGCTGAACTGTGGGTAAAAACGACGATATATCATGCTTGGTATACACCTTGATGGTAGCCACAACCGGCTCCTGCTCATACACGGAGTTCTTTGAAAAAGAGACTCTCACCAACAAATCTGAAGCATTTACACTACCCTGTGGAGCTCCACCCTGCTGTGAAGATTGTCCTTGTGATGAACCCGGAGTCTGAACCGGCTCGTCTGTGGGCAAAATCTCAAAAGATGCCGAACGCGAGGTCAGAGTCTTTCCCTCACATGAAATAGTCAGCTCCGGCACCGTCACCTTTCCGGGAGTATCGGCACGATAAGTAAAAGTATAATCAATGCTGCGTGATGAACTCATCCGACCGTTGATTATCTGCGTGCTCTGCATCGTAGAGGTCGCCGGACCATAAAGGAGCGTACAACCATTTAGATTGGGAGCCGCCGGCGGATTGGCCTCACCATCCGACAAGCGGAAAGTAAGACTGAAGTTTCGCCCTTGAATCACATTGCGGGGAGGCACGATGGAAAAAGTGGGATTCTGAGCCCACAATTGACCTGCACAGGCCAATACCATCACCATAAATAATATGAAACGATTTATCCGCATCACTACCAGGGTTTATCTGATTGACTACGTCCGCCTGCAGGAGTTTCCTGCTCCTGCACTTTCTTGCGGGTTGAATTCTCTTTGTTTTGCATGGACTGCAGAATTTGCTGAGCACTCTGTGTCATGGGTTGCTGCTGCTGTTGTTGCTGCTGCTCCTGCTCTTGCTGCTCTTGTTGATCCTGCTGTTGCTGCTGTTGCTGCTGTTGTTGCTGGTCCTGTTGATTCTGATCCTGATTTTGGTCCTGATTCTCCTGCTCCTGCTTCTTAAGCTGGGCCAAACGAAGATTCTCTCGAGCGGCCATATCATCGGGCTTCATGCGCAGTGCTGACTTATACATGGCAATACTGCCATCGTACTGCTCGTCATTGAAAAACATATTACCCAGGTCGTAATATGCCATCTGGGCTATTTCAGGATCATATTTTTTTGCATCCTCAATCAGACCCGACCATAGTTGGCGAGCCTGCTCACGAGGATCATTTTCAGTACCCTTATTGTCATCTGAAGCCAGATTGACCAGTGTCCGGGCCTTGTTGAAGCGGGCGCGTATTGAGCCCTCATTTACCTGAAGGGCCTTGTCGTAAGCCTCAAGCGCCTGATGATACTGCTCTTTTTCGTAGTAACTGTTACCCGAACGGATATAGTTGCGCTCGGCTTTATAACTCCGGGAGGGCGTGTTGTACTCGCTCTGAACTTCGGGAGCACTTGTCTCTGCTGGAGCTTCTGCAACGGGTGCATCAGGATTGAGCGAAATATCGCTCTGCCCGTATGCTCCAAATCCGAAGCACGCAAGCATCACCAGCGCTGAAATTATAGTCTTTTTCATTTGGAACCTCCTTTTCCGTCCTTTTCAGACTCTTTGGTGAAGAAATTGATTCCACGGAGCCAGCTGATTTTACGGTTCACCACAATGCTGTCGATAAGAAGGAATATCAGAGCAATAGCGGCAAAGGTGGGAAATTGCTCAGCTGCAGCTGTATATTTTATAGTGTTGAATTCCGATTTTTGCAGTTTGTCAAGCTGGGAAGTAAGCTCTCCTAATGCAGAAGGCGAAGCACCGTTGACGTAAATACCATCACCGGCCTTGGCAATCTCCTGAGCAAGTTCCTCATTGAGGCGTGTCACAACGGGTGTACCCTCGGGAGTGGCAAATCCCGGAAGTACGGCTCCCTGAGCCGTGCCCACACCGATAACATCGATCTGAATACCGTTTTCAGCGGCAAGCTTTGCCGTCTCGATAGCCTGACCCTCATGATCCTCGGCATCTGTGATGAGTATGATAGCCTTACGCATATCTTCAGCAGGCGAAAAACCGTTCATGGCCATCTTCATGGCGGTAGAAATATCTGTACCCTGATTGGTAATCATCGAAGGCGAAAGTTCCGACAGATACATCTTGGCCGAATAGAAATCCGATGTCAGCGGCAACTGAACCTTGGAGTTGTTGGCGAAAATAACCAATCCCACCTTGTCGTTGTGAAGGCGGTCGATAAGTTTTTCAAGCAAAAGACGTGCGCGGTCAAGTCGTGAGATACCATCGTGACGGTCGGTCGACGATGCAAGCATTGAGTTGGAAACGTCGAAGGCAATCATTACCTCAATGCCGGCCGCGGTCTCCTGCTCTTCAGAACCTCCCGAGCGTGGACGTGCCACCACTATCACCAAAGCCGCAAGGGCTATCAGTGCAAGGGTTATCTTCACCGCCGGGGTATAGCGCGAGGCATCCGGCATCAGCGATGCAATCACTTCCGGACGTCCGAACTTACGCAACTTCGCCTTACGGGCCATTCGAGCCAGCAGGTACAGCAACGCGAAGCCCGGCACCAGGAGCAACAGATATAAATAATGTGGATTTGCAAAATCAAACATAACTTTCTACTTTATCAGGGAATAGAACGTAGAACGGTGTAACGCAGAGCCAGTTCAAGAACAAGGCAAGCCAAAGCAATCAGAGCCCAAGGCATATAGAAATCCTCTGTATGAGAAAAATGCCGCACATCCATCTGTGTCTTTTCAAGTGCATCAATTTCTGTGAACACATCTTCCAGAACACGATTTCCGGTTGCTCGGAAATACTTACCGCCGGTAGTTTCTGCAATAGTTTTCAGTGTACCTTCATCTATCACAACAGGCTGAGGTGTGAACTCTATACGCCCCGTCAATGTGCGCGTGGGATAAGGCGCGGACCCGTTGGTTCCTACTCCGATGGTGTAGATTTTAACACCTAATTCCTTGGCAACCTCCGAAGCAGTGATCGGAGCCACCACACCGGTGTTATTACTACCGTCGGTGAGCAAAATGATACTTTTGCTTTTGGCTTTACCCTCCTTCAGGCGGTTAAGAGCTGTGGCAATACCATCGCCGATTGCCGTACCATCCTCCAGAACATTCATATTCAGGTTCTGAAGATACTGGAGCAACTGAGTGCGGTCAACTGTCATAGGAACTCCGGTAAGTGATTCTCCGGCGAAAATCACAATACCGATATTATCGCTCTCGCGCCCCGAGATGAACTTGGCGGCAACATTCTTCGCGGCCACAAAACGGTCCGGGTCAAAGTCGCGAGCCATCATTGAGGACGATACGTCCAGCGCAATGACGATATCTGTGCCCTCGGTGGACGTGGTACGCCAGTTGTCGTGAGCCTGCGGACGGGCAAGCACCACAATCAGACACGCCACCGTGGCACATCGGAGCAGGAAAAGGAAGTGGCGAAGATATTGCTTCCAGGAGCGTGGTAACCGCGCAAAGGCCTGCGTGCTTGACATGGCCATCGTTGCCTGGCTGTTGCGCTGCTTCAGCACGTACCAAACAATCATGGGCACAAGTACCAATAAGGCCCAAAGGAAGTGGGGATGAGCAAATTGCATGTCTTAGTCTTTCTTTGTTTCTGTTTCCGGTGAATCCGGAGTTTCGGGTTCGGGTGCCGGCTTGGTGGTCTCCACAAAGTCCAGTGCGCGGTTATATGCCTTAACATTGTCATCGGGCATAGGACGCACCTTGGCAAATTTTACGAAGTCGGCAATGGCAAGTATCGAGCGTACCTGATCTGCCGTCATGCGAGTGTCGGGATTACTGCGCAGAGCTCGTACAATCTGCGTGGAGGTCATCTCCATAGCGTTGATATGGAATCGTCCGTCCAAATACTGACGCAAAATATCAACAAGCTCGGTGTAGTACTCTTTCTCATGGCCCGACTCGGTAAGACGCTGTGCCTTAAGGTGACCCAATCGGCTGATAGCCAATTCGTACGGTGGAACAGGTTTGGCCTTTTCCTGGGCTATTTCTACCTGACGGCGACGAAGAGTCATATACGCGAAATATCCGCCCGCTGCAACGGCAACGGCACCGAGAAGCCAAAAGAGCCAGTTGGGAATGAAGTCGTACCAGCGCGATTGCGCCGATACAACGGAGGTCATCGGGTTAATCGTCTCCAACGAGTCAACCTCTACCGGTAAAACTTTCAGCGACAGTACCTTCGACTTGATCGTGTCACCTCCCGGAACAGGAACCACTGCGAAAGGCGGTATGGTGTAAGTCTCCGGGTCGAACGGCTGAAGGGTGTAATCAAAGGTGATGGCAGTATGACCATCGGCGCTCCGCATCATGCTGTCCATCTCCACGATGTCAATACCATGGAAATCAATAAATTCCTGCCCCACCGGCATATAGGGAAAGTCAACTAACTCCATCGACTTACTCAAAGCTTCGGGTGCTGTAACCACTACCTTGAGGTTGACTCGATCGCCCATCACAACCACAGCCGAGTCGATGTTCGCTTCTACTCGTACTCCGGTAGCCGGAGCGCCAAAGGTTGCAAGCGATACGCCTAATAATAAGGAGGATAAGATTCTTTTCATACGGCAGCCCTTTCTTTAAACAGTCCCATGAGAGCCTTGACATAATCCTCGTTGGTAGCAACCGACACATGGTCGACACGGGTACTGCGGAACGCCACACTCATATTCTGCTGGCGGTCGTACCACCAGCGGTTGTAAGCCTTGCGGGTGGCCGACGACGAGGTATCTATCCAGCGTGTTGCTCCGGTTTCAAGGTCGGCGACTCGCATCAGCCCAACATCGGGCATCTCGCTGTCTCGCTTGTCATAAACCTGAATTGCCATCACATCGTGGCGATTGGATGCAATCGTCAATGGAGTGCGGTAATCCGAATCATCAATAAAGTCGGAGATGATGAATGCCGTGCACCGACGCTTCATTGCATCGCTGAAGTACTTTATGGCCTTGGCAACATCTGTACCTTTATTTTCAGGAGTAAAATCCAAAAGTTCGCGAATCAGGAACAGAATATGTTTACGTCCCTTTTTGGGCGTGATAAATTTCTCAACCTTGTCCGAGAAGAACATCGCCCCGATTTTATCGTTGTTCTGAATAGCTGAAAATGCAATGGTTGCAGCAATTTCTGCTATCATCTCTCGCTTTTCTTCGCCCACGGCACCAAACAAACGGCTTGCCGAAACGTCCACCAGCAGCATAACCGTAAGCTCTCGCTCTTCTTCGTAAACCTTTACGAAGGGTTTGTTGTGGCGGGCGGTTACATTCCAGTCGATGTCGCGGATATCGTCGCCGTACTGGTACTCGCGCACCTCAGCGAACATCATTCCGCGACCTTTAAACGCGGAATGATATTCACCAGCGAAGATGTTCTGCGACAATCCCCGGGTTTTGATTTCTATCTTTCGTACTTTCTTAAGCAGTTCGTTAGAATCCATATAGGGCTATTAAGTAAGTGTTTTAATTATGCTATTTGCGAACACATATTTTTCAACTTCTCCGCGAATGAACCGCTTACTGAAATTGGCAAAATGAAATCGCAATGTATCTAAAAAATTTTATCACTTACTGTCGGTTAAATTTGAATACTTACTTATTTTAAGGTACCTGAACCTTATCGAGGATATCGGTGATAATCATATCGGTGGTCACGTTATTAGCCTCTGCCTCATAGGTCAAGCCAATACGATGACGAAGTACGTCGTGGCATACCGAAATTACATCCTCGGGGATTACATAACCGCGCTGATGCAGGAAAGCATATGCGCGTGCAGCCTTCGCAAGCGAAATCGAAGCACGGGGCGAGGCGCCGAACGAGATGTAGTTGGCAAGCTCGTCAAGACCGTATTCCTTGGGGGTACGGGTGGCGTAAACGATATCCACAATGTAGCGCTCGATTTTCTCATCCACATAGATCTGACCCACAATCTTCTGGGCTTCAACCACTTCATGGGGTTTTACCAGAGGCACGATAGTAGGCACTTCATTGCTGATGTTCATGCGGATGATGCGACGTTCTTCTTCCTTGTTGGGATAGCCGATGATTACCTTCATCAGGAAACGGTCAACCTGCGCTTCGGGCAGCGGATAGGTACCTTCCTGCTCTACAGGGTTCTGCGTTGCCATCACAAGGAAGGGGCGGTCAAGCGGGAAGGTCTCGTCACCGATAGTCACCTGACGTTCCTGCATTGCTTCAAGCAGAGCCGACTGGACCTTTGCCGGAGCACGGTTGATTTCGTCAGCAAGCACGAAGTTGGCGAAAATTGGTCCTTTCTTCACCTGGAACGTTTCGTTCTTCACACTGTACACCATCGTACCGATCACATCGGCAGGGAGCAAGTCGGGAGTAAACTGGATGCGGTTGTACTTGGCATCAATCAGATTGGCCAAGGTCTTGATAGCCAAGGTCTTTGCAAGACCGGGAACACCTTCCAGCAACACATGGCCGTTAGCCAGCATCGAAATCAGAAGACTTTCTACAAGATGTTTCTGACCTACTATGGTCTGATCCATTCCTTTGGTGATCAGGGCGATGAAATCGCTCTTCGAGGCCACTAATTCGTTGAGTTCACGAATGTTTACGCTGTCGCTCATAATATAATTTGTTTCTATTTTTTCAATTTAAGGCATAAATGCTTCTCGCGAATACAAAATTACAACTATAACCGTTTTTATCAGTCTAACGAATGTTAATTTAACCTATCAAATCTTATTCCAAACCAATATTTAATTATTTTTAATATCCGCGCGACGTAGATTCTCATTTTACACAGAACAAACGAGACGAGCTCAAGCCCGCCTCGCAAAATATGGGTCAGATGCTATTTGTTCGGATCGTATTGCGGAAGCACTTTCACCGGGAATTTGGAGAACAACACCTGCACAGCTTCTGCTATACCCGAAAGATTACGGAATCGAGCCTCACCGTTTTCGATAATCGTGGCTACGGAGGCTGAGTAAAGCGGCAGTTTTTCCTGCATATTCACAAAGTCCATCGTCAGTACACCTTCCTTGTACATTCCGGTTATTACCTGCGCGTTTGCATAATAATTTGCGAAGTAGTTGGGTCGGGGATACATAAAGAACGGATAGTAGCCGTTATAGAACGCCCCTGGAGGTGGAGGGGGCAGCATAGGTGAGGCTGTCGGGGGCACCAAGGGCTCGGTCATCAATTCCTTATGGATGGTGATACCTATATTTATAAGCAGCGGCGAGGAGGGCGACTCTGTATATCCACGTTCAACCATCTGCTCGCGGATAGCCGCGGCAATGTTGTAATAAGTTACCATTGTCATCCCGGGTGGCATGTGCCCCTCCTCAGGCGTTACGATGCGAAATGTCTTATAGTCGGCCAGGTCTGCATTGTTATAGGTTTCGCTGTTCACCAACGAATAAGGACTACAGGCGCAGAAGAATACCGCCATTAAGATATAGACCAAATACTTCTTCATAGGGATAAAATTTAATTTTAACTTTCAAACACACAATATCTCGCTTTTGTTGAAAGCTATCCTAAATTTCATTCCATTTTGCTAAATCAAGCCCAATCGGACTAATCAAGCCAAATCGGATTAATCCCGATAAGCCCGGCAAATCCAAGCCAAATCAAGCTTGATTCACTCCTTCAAGCGCACTTCCACAATATACTCATCCGCGTTATAGGCGATTACCTGCGCCTCATATCCCCACGATGCGATTATGCTCGCAAGCTCGGGTGCAGGCTTCAGGTGGTCGCTTTCCGAAGCCCGCTCATGATGGATATTGTTAATGAATTTTTCATCCGAAGGAAATGCCACTATGATGCACCCGCCGGGTTTGATATTCATCCTGAACAACCACGCAAACGTGTCTTGCGGACTGTGAAGATGGGGGTACACCGAATAAAGCATCACCACGTCATACGTGCCCGGTATCTGCTCTTCCTCAAAGTCGAGCTTAAGGAATTCTGCGTTGGCAAGGTGGCCGAACTTTTCCCGCGCGATGCCGAGCATCCCTTCGGAAAGATCGATGGCTGTGATATGGCCTTCAGGACCCACCAGCTCGGAAAGATAGGGCACCAGCACTCCCGTACCGGTACCAAGGTCAAGCACATTCATACCTGCGCGGATTGGGAGCTTGGAAAGTATTGATTTAACTCGTTCCGGGGTTGAGCGTACTTCATTGGCATCCCATTGGGGAGCCAGGGCATCGAAAAAGTCTACTTCAGATTGATTCATGACAAAATAACTGAATTTGCGCAAAATTAACTAAATTTTTGTGATTGTCAAAATTTTTATCTACTTTTGCACCCGGTTTAATCCTTAAATTTGAATCTAACCCTTCTGAACTATTAAATCATGGCTAAAAGACAGCTCGTACTCGCCGGACTGGCCGCTCTGACTGCTTCAGTGTATGCTGAGGTTAATGCATCCGACACCATCGGCCTTCACGAACTCGTTGTGTCGGCTCCGCTTAAAACTGATCCCGACCTCATCCCGCTGAACGTCACCCAGGTGACGGCAACTCAAATCGAGAAATCGGGCGAGAGCTCCCTTCTGCCGGTACTGGTAGCAAAGGTTCCGGGTCTGTTCGTTACCGAACGAGGTTTCGGAGGCTATGGCGTATCCGGTGGCAGCGCAGGCAGTGTCAATATCCGTGGTGTAGGACAAGGCAACAAGGTGCTGTTCATGATTGATGGGCAACCCCAGTGGGCCGGTGTATTCGGTCACTCTTTGGCCGATACCTATGTGGCCAATGGCATCGAAAAGGTGGAAGTTGTCAAAGGGCCTTCGTCACTTCTGTATGGTTCAAACGCAATGGGGGGTTCCGTAAACCTGGTCACAAAAACTCAGCATGAGGATGGTCTCACTGGTCGTGCCCGCGCAATGTTCGGCTCCTTCTCCACTCAGAAATTCGCCGTTTCTTCAGCCTATAAAAAGGATAGATTCAGTGCTTCGGCTTCCGGACAGCTCGACCGCAGCAACGGGAATCGGCAAGGCAGCGCTTTCTGGTTGGCCAACGAATTCCTGCAGCTCAAATACGCCGCAAGCCGTAACTGGAGCGTGGCCGGAATGGTGCAGATGACTCAGACTCACGACAATTATCCCGGCACCGAGCAAAGCCCGCTGGAAAACCGTTGGAGCAACACTTTCCGTGGCACCGGCGGTCTTTACCTCCATAACTCTTATGCTAAAGCTGACGGTGGTTTTCAAAGCTACATCAACTGGGGTACACACAAGCTCGATGATGGCAACAACCCCGGTGAGGCCCCGCGAAATTACCTCTTCAACTCAACCGACTACAACATGGGGTTCACAGCCTACGAATCGCTCTATTTGTGGAAGGAAAATACCATATCTCTCGGCTTGGACTTCCAGCACTGGGGGGGACATGTATGGAATACCGATAAGGTTGACCCGGAAATAATCAGTGCCGACTCCAAACATCATGTCAACGAAGTGGCCGGCTATGCAATGATTCAGCAGGGTTTCTTCAACGACGTGCTCAACATCAACGGTGGCGTACGCCTCCAGCACGGCTCGACCTACGGAAACGAATGGGTTCCTCAGGCCGGTTTTATCATCCGACCCGGACACGACTCGCAGTTCAAAGCTTCTTTCAGCAAAGGCTTCCGCTCCCCTAACATCCGGGAACTCTATCTCTACATGCCCGCCAACCCCGACCTGAAGCCCGAATATATGCTCAACTATGAAGTGAGCTATCGCCAGCATTTCTTCAATTACCGCTTCATGCTCGGAGCCGCCCTTTTCTACATCGACGGCAAGGATATGATTCAGACAGTAATGATTGACGGCAGGGCAAAAAACGTCAACACGGGTCGCTTCCACAATAAAGGTTTTGAAATCGAAACTGCCTTCAACATTCTGAGCAATCTCACCGCCGATGCTTCCTGGTCGTATCTTCACACGGATTCCGACAACCTCTACAGCCCGAAGAATAAGTTCAACATCGAAGTTGTATATTCTCCCGGACCGGTGAGTCTTACTCTCGAGAATATGAGTATCTGGAGCATGAAGAACGGAAATCCAAACGGCAGCACCGAGAGCTATTCGCTGCTAAACTTCCGTGGAGCTTACACCCTTGGGACAACCGTACCGGTAACCCTGTCGGTTAAGGTGGACAATATCACCAATAAGCACTATCAGATTATTTACGGCTGTCCTATGCCCGGCACCACTGTTATGGGCGGAATTGAGTTTAAATTCTGATGATTAAGTTCTGATGAAAGGTCGTCTTTCTCTTCTATATTTCCTACAGTTTGGTGTGTGGGGTTGCTACCTCACCTGTTTCGGGCAATTACTCGGAGCAGGTGGACTCGGATCTGATATTGCTTGGTTTTACGCCGCAATCGGACTCGTGTCCATTCTCACACCATCGCTGTTTGGGCGATTGGCCGACCGACTGGGCCGACCGGAACGTCTGCTGGCCCTGTGCCACCTCTGTGCCGCCTTTGTCATGCTGGCTATGTGGCGATATGGTATGACACATGCCACTCTTGAATTCCGAGTGTTCTATCCCCTATACCTCCTGTTCTTGGCATTATATATGCCCACGATGGCTCTGGCCAACACCTCCACCTTCGGACTGCTCACACAGTCGGGACGCAGCCCCGTCTCCGATTTTCCATCCATTCGAATTTGGGGAACGGTTGGGTTTGTGGCCGCCATGTGGTTCGTCAATTCCGCTTATTGGTTCGACGGTACTTTCGGATTCACTTTCAGCGACTCCGGAAGCGCTGCCCATGCTCGATTCCAATATAATGCCATGCAGTTATTGTGCAGCGGGGTGATAGGATTAATCACCGCTCTATATGCTACCACTCTGCCCCGACTTAAACAGGATTGCTCTCAGAAGGCTCGGACTCAACCGCTGGGGTCATCGCTCAAAACAATGTTCTCCTGCAATGGTGTTCCCGTATTTCTATTCTTCGTCATTCTTTCGGGAGTATGCCTCCAAATATCCAACGGCTTCGCAACACCATATCTCAACCATTTCCTCGGCATTCCCCAATACTCTGACTCTCTCGCCTCCGGCAACACCACAATGCTATTCTCTCTTTCGCAAATCTCCGAGGCCTCTTGTGTCCTTCTGGTAGGTATTGCCCTCAAGTGGCGTGGTATTCGTTGGGTCTATGCATTCGGACTCCTGGCCTGGGCGCTTAGGTTCCTGATGCTCGGTATAGGCAATCCCTCCGATGGCTTATGGCTTCTTATCGGTTCTATGCTAATCTACGGAATTGCATTCAACTTCATCACCATCGCCGGACACCTCTACATCCAGCAGGTTGCTCCCTCAAATATGAAAGGGTTCGCACAAGGGTTGATGATGTTCATGAGTAATGGAATCGGCGCAACTTTCGGTACACTCGCTGCCGGAAGCATCGTAAACAACTGGTGCCGGTGGCAAATGGTAACAATTCCCGGCTCCGACTCATCCATGCAACTGTTCATGGGCGACTGGCAATGGCCTTGGCTTATCTTCACCGCCTATGCAGCCGGAGCTGCCATCCTTTGGCTGATATTCTTCCGCCAAAAACAAAATACAATAGACAGCAAAAATACATAGATTCAAAAAAGATTGTGATAGGTTAATTTTCTCACGTCGGGCGCATTAACTGCCCGGCGTGACTTTTTCTAACACAAGAGTGATATTTAATAACCAAAATGTCAATGTTCTCTTTGCCGCAGTGTTCCCCTGAGCCTCTGCTCGGGGCTTAGACAAGGGATTGGAGTTATTGGAGTAATTGGAATAATTCCTTTGCTTGTCTTGTTCTTAGGGCGGTTGCGGCTACCGCTATTTTCGTCGAGCTGGAGGCGGTGGGGGTTGCCATCGAGTAGGTCGGGAAACGAAAGTTTTCTGACATACTTTCGTTTCCGTCCCTCTCACACCACCGTACGTGCCGTTCGGCATACGGCGGTTTAATTTGTTTTCAAAGTGTGTCTAATCGTATAGTAGTCCAGACAACTGACTAAGCCCCTGCGTGTAAGTATATCTTTCGAGATTGCCCATGCTACGCAGGTTTTCCTTACCACCCATTCATATCGGTTGCCACAATAGGAGGTAAGGTTGGCTAAGTCGTCTCCAATACCAAGTTTGCGAAGTCCCCATGCACGCTTCCGTGAGGTTTTCCACTGTTTCCATATCACCTTACGCAACATCGTACGAAGATGTTCGTCTATCTTTTTCATCTTGCTTTTCATGGCTCCGATGGCAAAGTAGTTTATCCATCCGCGTGTTACGGAGTTGAGCATTGTGATACGGTCTGTCATGGTGATACTCCACGAGCGTTTGCATAGATTCTTCAGCTTGCGTTGGAACTTCTCTACGGAGGTTTCATGGGGTCGTGCCGTCCATTTCTTTGTTTGCAATGACTTGTAGAACCCAAATCCGAGGTATTTGAGTTTATTTGGTCGGCAGACATGGGTTTTGGTGGCGTTGACCTTTAGTCCGAGTTTCTGCTCTATCCATTTGGTTATGGTGTGCATCACTCGGTTGGCGCTCGCGCTGCTGCCTACTGCGATTACACAGTCATCGGCATAACGTACATAACGCAGTCCTCGTTTTACCAGTTCTTTATCAAGTTCGTTGAGCATTACGTTACTCAGCAGGGGTGACAGATTGCCTCCCTGCGGGGTTCCGAGTTCTGTGGCTTCATATATGCCATTTTCCATTACTCCCGATTTGAGATACTTGCGTATCAGACTCTCGGTGTCGGGGTCGTGGATTACTCTGCCTACATAGCTCATCAGCTTGTCCTGAGGTACATTGTCGAA